>JAKEEL010000024.1 GCA_022616595.1 Methylococcaceae bacterium | reverse complement strand
TTTATAAGAGATGTCACCACGATCAATGTCCGACTCTCCGATGTCGGAGTGATCCAGAGATCGGGATTACAGTCACTGAGTTTTGGCGTTTTACCTGCGGGAGGACAGTAGCACGGGGGGCCGCAACTCCCGCTGTTTCGAGTTGGAAAAGAAGGGGAAAAAAATGTTCACAGAAAAAGGGAGTTCAGCTGATTATGATAACCAATGAACGGGACTTATTGATTTTTGGAGATAACGGGTTTGGCAAATCCGCAATTGTCGAACAGTTGAAGTCAAATGCCTGGAATGTACTGGCAACCGATAGTAGCGATGCGGCGCTCGAATTTGTAAACAAAAATCACCCACCCGTGGGGATCATTTGTTTTTCTTCCGAAGATCCCGGTAATTCCTTCGCGCAAATAAGCCTCATCAGAGCTTGCGAGTCCGTCAAATGGATTGCCGTGCTCAATTTCAACCCTGCCGACCAATCCTCCGCGATGAGTTCGACAATCTATTCGAGCTGCTGCGATTTTCTGCCGCAGCCGGTTGATGTCGAGCGATTGCTGCATTCCATAGGTCATGCGTACGGCCGGGCCAAGCTCGGAAAATTATCCATGGGCGAACAGGAGAATATCGAAGGACGTTTCGGTATGTTCGGTCGCAGCCCGCTGATGCTGAAATTATTTTCAAGCATCGAGAAAATCGCCGCATCCGATGAATTTGTCATGATTCATGGTGAAACCGGGACGGGTAAGGAACTGATTGCACGCGCGATCCACGAAAATTCGGGTCGCAGGGATAAACCCTTCGTACCGATCAATTGCGGTGCCCTGCCAAAAGACCTCATTTTCAGTGAATTATTCGGCCATGCCAAGGGCGCCTTTACGAATGCCTATCGAGATAGCCGGGGACTATTGGAATGCGCGGACGGCGGAACGGTGTTTTTTGATGAAGTGGGTGAACTGCAAATCGAGCAACAGGTCGCGCTACTTCGGTTTCTTCAGGATCAAACATTTTATCGAATCGGAGAGACGCGTCCTGTTCGAATCAATGTCCGGGTTTTATCCGCGACCAATAAAAACATGGACAACGCGGTAAAAACAGGTATATTTCGTTCAGATCTGTATTATCGGTTGAACGTGGTTGAAATTACTGCCCCCCCGCTTCGGCATCGAAGAAACGACCGCCTGATGATTGCACATTGGGCGCTCAACCAGGCCGTAAAAACCAATCGATTAAGTTCCAAGGCATTTTCCAGGGATGCGATCAAGTCGATGAAAGATTATTTATGGCCGGGAAATGTTCGCGAGTTGATTCACCGCGTGAACCGGGCGGTGCTGCTTTCGAGGGGAGCGGTCATCACCGCCGCCGACCTAGACCTGGAAGTCGAACCGGTTCGAGAAACCACACTGAATCAGGTGCGGGAGCAGGCGGAGGCTAACGCAATCCGCTACAGCTTGCTCAAAACCGGGAATGTGGCCTATTCCGCAAAGCAATTGGGTGTTTCCAGAGTGACCCTGTACAGATTGATCAACAAGTACGGCATCGACCCCAGGAATTCATAAATCGGGCAATCTTTTCAACTGACAGAGAAAGGAAAATTACTTGCTCAGAAGACCTTTTCCCGCGCTGGCCGCCTTTCTGGTTTTCTTTCCTTGGCTGGTTCAGGCAGCCGGGCTCCCGTCGGATTCCGGATCGTCATCGGAACTGGAGCAGTTGAAACAGCTACTAGCAGAGCAGAAAAAACGCTTCGAGGAACAAAGGCGGCAGTTGAATACCTTGGAGCGCCGAATCGAAGCGTTATCGAAGAGCACGCCATCCCGGGAAAGCCCGGAAACCGTGGCCGCAAAGCCGCCCGCTGAACGTCCGGAACAACCAAAACCGGTCGGGAAAGCCCCGGAGAAAGATAAAGAGAGCCTGCCAAACATTGCAAGGATCAGCGACGATATTCGGGGAGTCCTTACTCCGCAAGGAAATCTGGTGGTCGAACCGTCGTTCAAGTACGCGCATTCCTCGGCCAATCGGGTGTTTCTACAGGGATTTGGTCCGCTGATCGTACCCAGCTTTTTTCTCGGACTGATCGACATCCGGGAAATCGACCGGGATCTCATGATCGCCGCGTTAACCGCCCGATACGGTATCACGAGCCGCCTGCAGTTCGAGACGAGAATCCCTTATATCTACCGTTCCGACAGCCTTCGGTCGCGGCCCTTTCTCGTTGATCTATTCGGCGACGATCTATTTGAAGCCACGGGTTCCGGAATCGGCGATATTGAATTCGCACTGGATTACCAGATTAACGACGGTCTGGACGGCTGGCCGTTTTTTATCGGGACCCTGCGCGCAAAATCAACCACGGGAACCAATCCATTCGAAGTGGAATCGATTGACATCGTCGTAAAGGATTCCAATGGCAACCCGGTACTCGGCCCTGACGGAATTCCCTTGATCGAACGCTTTCCCACCGAATTGGCCACCGGAACGGGATTCTGGAGCCTGCAACCGAGCCTGACCTTCCTGTATCCGAGCGACCCGGCGGTATTTTTCGGAACGTTGAGTTACAGTTGGAATTTGGAGGACAACATGGGACCCGATTTCGGCGTCGTGGATCCCGGAGATACGCTCGGATTCAGCGGCGGGCTGGGTTTCGGAATCAATGAGCAGTCATCCTTCAGCCTGGGATTTTCCTATAAGCATGTATTCGAAACGACGCAGGGTGGATTTCAGTTGAAGGGCTCGGATCTGGATATCGGCGAGTTACTGATCGGCTATTCCTATCGCTTCACTCCCGATGTCAACCTGAATTTGACGGTCGGAATCGGAGCCACAGACGACGCGCCCGATTTTGAAATCACGGTTCGTGTGCCGACGTCCTACCGACTTTTCTAGGTCGAGTTCCGGCCATTCGCGGAGTAGATTTATGAAACGGGTCCTATCAGCGTTCACACTATTGCTAATCACCGCCAATTGCAGCGGTATTCGCGAGCCGGGCACGGCGGGCCTGAACCCCTTCGACTATTGCCGGCAGCAGGGACTGACGGAGGTTACCGAGGATTATAATCGATGCATTGCCGACTATATCGAAGAAAAATGTACGGCGGAAGGAACGGAACCGGGCACGGAAGACTACCGTCAATGCGAAGCCAACCTTCGGAATGCGGCATTTGTTCGTGACCAGTTGAATATTCGAGGAGGGTTTTAGGTCCGGATTTCGCTTCTTCTTTCTACCGTGGCTTGATTATTCCCTGCCAAGCATCGAACTAATACCGGAAGGCTCCCCGGCGACCGCCAAACACGCGGGTCCAGATTCTGCTGGAAATAGCTCTCGCACTTTGAATTCCGGCGCTTGGGGGTTTGCCGGTTCAATCCCGAATGCCGTCGTTTTTCATCAGAAAACCTGTAAAAAGACGGCCCGGTTTACGGGCCGTTAAACCCACTGCCGAGGAAAACGCTTAGCGATAAGGGTGGTATTGATTCTCTCTGTTTCAGCGGAAAACGAAAATTGAGCGTATTGCGTGTGTTCATCCTACCCCGATTGGAGGACATCATTACGGCAGGTACGTCTATACACGCCGCAACGTCCTGGGAGCGCGTTTAGCCACACACTCGCTGTGTCCGGGCGAGAGCTTGTTAGCGTCGTCCTCGCTTCTCGCCGCCAGATTAACGATCCTGTCGTCGGACGGCGCTGCTGGCGGAGTCTTGGGGGAGATATCGGACTTTTTGTAGGCGCGTTCTTCGAGAAAGGTGATCAGATGTTCGCGCAGCCGATAGTAATCCGGATGCTCCATGATTTCCTTGCGATCGCGCGGCCGCTCAAAATGCACGTTCAATATCTCGCCGACCTCGGCTTCCGGCCCGTTGGTCATCATGACTATTCGATCGGAGAGATAGAGGGCTTCGTCGACGTCGTGAGTCACCATGAATGCGGTTTTCTGATCACGACCCCACAGATCCAATAAGACCTTTTGTAATTCAAAACGGGTTAAAGAATCGAGCATGCCGAATGGTTCATCCAACAGCAACATCTTCGGGGCCAAGGCGAATGCGCGTGCAATACCGACACGTTGGCGCATGCCTTGAGAAAGCTCGGTTGGTTTCCGGTGCATTGCATCCGCAAGGCCAACCAGGCTCAGATAATATTCGGCAAGATCATGCCGCTCCGCCCTGCTGGCCGTATAATAGACTTGGTCCACCCCGAGCATCACGTTTCCAAAGGCAGTGAGCCAGGGTAACAGACACGGGGACTGAAATACCATGCCGCGATCAGGTCCCGGTCCGTTGATTTCCTTGCCGGCCAACACCATGACGCCGCTCGTGACTTCGGTCAGGCCGGCCAGCATGGAAAGCACGGTGGTCTTGCCGCAGCCGGAATGCCCGATCAGGCAAACAAACTCGCCTTTATCCACATTCAGATCGAAGTCTCTGACAATGACCGCCGGACCTTTCGGCGTAGGGTAAATCTTGGTGAGACGAGAGAGGGTCAGATATGCGCTCATATAGGTTGAATTGCAGATTTAGTAGTTGTTGACACAGCGTTTAAATGTCGATTTCCACGCTCTCTTTCTTGAATTCCTTGCTGCGCAGGGGGCCACGGCGGATCTGCGATAATGGCGAAGGCCTGCCATAGGACAAATCTTCAGGTTCAATATCCGGCAGATGCAGTTTACGGGTAACGGTCTTGCGGTTCTGAACGCCGGCGCCCAGGAGAAAGTCCATGATCTGGTGCCGGGTGTGCTTGAAGCGCGGGTCATGATTGATGGCTTTACGCTCGCGCGGCCTGGGCAGATCGACCGGCACGGCGGGACCCAGCGTCGCATCGGGACCATGGGTCAATGGAATGATACGGTCCGCAAGCAGGATGCCTTCATCCACATCGTTGGTGATGAGCACCACGGTTCTTTTTTCCTGATCCCAGATCCTGGCGATTTCGTCCTGAAGCGTTGCCCGGGTCAAGGCATCGAGGGCGCTCAGAGGTTCATCGAGCAACAAAATCCGCGGCTGAGTCGACAACGCGCGCGCGACCGACACCCGCTGGCGCATGCCTCCGGAAAGCTCGGCCGGGCGTTTGTCCCGCGCCGGCGTCAGATTGACCGTGGCGATGTATTTCTCCGCCTGAGCCTGCTTTTGGGCGGGTGACCAGTCCCGGAAAACCTGGTCCACGGCAAGGTATACATTTTCATAGGTCGTCAGCCATGGCAAGAGCGAATAGTTTTGAAAGACGATCCCGCTGTCGGGGCTCGGTCCCGTTATTTGCACGCCATCCAGGGTAACGGCGCCGGTGTCCGGCCGGATCAAGCCTCCGATCAACGAGATCAGCGTGGTCTTACCGGAGCCCGAATAACCGACGATCGCGACAAACTCGCCTTGTTCGATCGAGAGGTTGATGTCGCGCAGGACCGGCGTGACGGTGCCGTTGGATCGGTAACTTTTGCTGACGTTTTTTAATTCCAGGAAAGCCATCGTCGTGATCTCAAATGGTTTTGAATCGGGATTCCACCAAGCTCATGAGCCGGTCGAGTATGAAACCGACGAAACCGATGGTCAGGATGCACAGGATAATGTGTTCGTAGATTAGACTGTTGTATTCTTGCCAGAGGAAGCCGCCGACGCCCGGCACACCGGTCAGCATTTCCGCCGCGACAATGACCAGCCAAGCGATACCGAGGCTAAGCCTAAAGCCGGTAAACATGTAAGGCATGGTGGCCGGGATCAATACCTTGAAGAGTGTTTTCGTCTGGGACAATTTCAAGACCCTGGCCACGTTGAGATAGTCTTGCGGGACCGAACGCACACCCACCGCCGTATTCAGCACCGTGGGCCACATCGAGCACACGGCGATGGTAAACAGCGCGGCCGGTTCCGATTTCTGGAACAGCACCAGACCCAGGGGCAACCAGGCCAGAGGTGAGACCGGGCGCAAAATCTGAATGATCGGATCGAAGCTCTTTGTGAACATCGCCGAAATGCCCAACAGGAGACCCAGCGGCGTGCCGATGACAATAGCCAGCAGGTAACCCTTGGCGACCAGTACCAGCGAATACCAGGTGAACCGGAGGATGCCCTGGTCCAGTTCGCCGCGCTTTGCAAAGGGTTCCAGGATATAGAGTTTACTCGCCTCCCAAGTCTTCAGAGGCGAGGGCAGGTTGGTGCCCGGCAGCGAACTCCACAGCGCCCATATCCCGATCATGGCCAGTCCTCCCAGCAGGGGCAGGACAACCCAATCGATGTTATATCTATTTTTTGTCATTTCGATGTTTCTCCACATGAGTTGCGGCCGCCGAAACCAGCGCAACACTAAAAGTGATCAGCGGCGTCAGCAGGGTCTTGATGGCGACCATCGGACTTACCGCATGGTTCAGCCAGTAATCCCCTTGATTAATGATCGCTTGCAGGAATCCGACGCTTAATCCAAGTTTGCAGGCGCGCCACCAAACCCCTCGATTCGACAGCGCGCCACGCCATGACTGTTTCCGGTCCGTTTTATACATCGCGGATCCGAATGCAGCCACGTCGATTTAGCCTTTCATACTATGGACTTCGAACGACGTCGCATACTCTTCCGCCTTGGCGGGATCGAAGGTCTTGCCGTCGAACAAGGTTTCCGGGTCGTTATTGAGTCCGCCGTGCTGATAGCCGATTTCCTTCATCGCCTCCTCATACAGATCGATCCGCATCACCTGCTTGGCGATGCCTTCGTAATCCGGCGCGCCCTCCACCATGCCCCAACGGCGGAACTGGCTTAAAAACCATTTGGCGTATTTCGGCTGCGGATAGTTGCAATTACGGACGCTGAACATCATGTAGTTGGGGTCTTCGATGACTCGACCGTCGCCGTAATCGTAATGCCCCTGCAAGCGGCCCAAGATGAGCTCCGGCGGACAATTGATGTAGGTGGCCTGGGAGACGAGTTCGGCTTGCTCGGGCCGGTTAGCCATCTGATCGAGCCACACACTCGCCTCATGCAAGGCCTTCAGGATCGCCTTCACGGTCCTTGGATTCTGATCCGCGAATTCTTCCGTGAACGCGCAAACCTTCTCCGGGTGGTCCTTCCACATGTCCTGGGTCGTCACCGAAGTAAAGCCGATTCCTTCGGCAATCGAACGTGCATTCCACGGTTCGCCGACACAAAATCCGTCCATCTTGCCGACATTCATGTTGGAAACCATCTGCGGAGGCGGAATCGTGATGAGGCCGACATCCGTATCCGGGTTGATGCCGCCCGCACCGAGGTAATAGCGCATCCACATGGCATGGGTCCCGGGCGGGAAAGTCATCGCGAAAGTCATCGGTTCCCCGGCTTTTTTGGCCTCTTCCACGAGCGGTTTCAAGGCCTTCGGATCGGCCGCCACCTTGCCTTTCAAGTCCGACTTCAAAGTGATGGCCTGGCCGTTGCGGCTCAGCAGCCAAGGGATGATCATGGGCTTCTTGGGCGAACCCAAAAGCCCCATCGTGGAAGCCAGCGGCATCCCGATCAACATGTGAGTCGCCTGAATATCGCCGTTGGACAGCGCGTCGCGAATCGCCGCCCAGTTAGCCCCTTTACTCACCGTTGAATTGATGCCGTACTTGCTGAAAAAGCCCTTCTCATGGGCGATCACGATCGGGGAACAGTCGGTCAGCGCGATCATCCCGAACTTGACATTCGACGTTTCCGGCCCCTCATCCGCGTAGGCACCACCGATCCAACCCTTAGGCAAACCGGAGGTTAACAGCGCGGCAGCGCCAACCCCCATCGCGGTAGAGGTTATAAACTTGCGCCGACTGATTCCGGATTCCTCGACGGGGGCAGGCTGTATGTTCGCGGCCTTAAATTCCGCTCCATCGTGGAATTTATCCGGAGCGTCGTTCTTGTCGTTCTCTGCGTTGTTCATGCGTTTTGTTTCTCCAAAATTTCGTTATAACTATCACTTCCGGGCAAAAGGAGTTCCGATGCTGTTATCAAGCTATTCGCGATCTCCACAATCTTCAGATTTCGATTCATGGCCATCTTGCGCAGGGCCGAGTAGGCCGACTCTTCATCGAGCCTAAGCCGTTTCATCAAGATCCCCTTGGCGCGCTCGATGGTCTTGCGTCCCGCGAGGCTGGCTCTGGCCTCCGCGAGCTCGCGTCGCAAGGACTGGAGCTGATTGAAGCGGGCGATCGCCACCTCCAAAACGGGTATGACACGCTCCGCACGAAGCCCATCGACAACATAAGCGCTAATCCCCGCCTGCACCGCGGCTTCGATCGTGCGGCGCTCCGCGTCCGCGGAAAACATCACCATCGGTCGCGGGTGATCGCGGGTGATTGCCTGCATGTTCTCCAGAATATCGCGATCCGGTGAATCGACGGCCACGATCAGCACATCAGGTTGTAACTTCGCGACCTCTTCATACAGGCCGGTCCCGCCCGTTGGCAGCACCATAACCTCGTGGATATGTAGCGAGCGCTGAATCACCTGCGTCCATTGGGAACGCTCGGCGACCACCATCAACCGCAGTTGTTCTTTTAATTCGCTCATCGTCCGAAGGAAGCTTTCCGCCGATTAAAATTTATACTGGACATAGGCCCAAAACTTCTCCAGATCGAAGGCCTGCGCCCCGACACCGCTGAAGCCCTTGCTGTTGCGCGCAAAATTCGTCGCATTGCCCGACGCGTCATAGTAGGCATACTTCAGGCCGACCAGGAAATTGTTGGCAATCGGTCGCTCGAGTAGTACGTCGTACTCGTTACCGTAGTTGTAATCGGCATTGTTCGCCATGAAGTGGTACCATACGCCGGCCAATGTACAACCATAGACTTTCATGCTCAGGGTCAGGTGGAAGTCCTCAATGCCATCGCCGGGCGTGACCAGGAAGCGGTCGGCCCAGCCCTGGAAAGCATGGTTGGTTCCCAGCGGGGTCTGGAAAGCCCGCGCCACCGTTCCGCCGCAGCAGCCTTTTACCGTCTGGTTGCCTCTACCCTCCAGAACTTCGATGCTCGCCTTCAACCCGACCGACTCAAGAGGGCTATCGACAAAATTATAAGTAGCTCCGAGTTCGCCCAACCAGTAGTTGACATTGATATCGACGGGGTTATCGCCGAAGTCCATCTGATTGGCGTACTCGGCCGTGTATTGGATGGACATCGGGTAGCTCAAGAGGTCATAGCTGCCCTCGAAGCGCAACCCTAATGTCGACGTTGAAAAACCTTCCGAGACCGGGTTATCAAAATCCAGCAAATAGGCATAGGTCTCCACGCTACCATAGGGGAACCCGCTGTACACGGCACGAATAAGGTGGCTATTCATCTGGGCATGACTGCGGTCGGGAACCGGGTTGCCATCGCCGAAGATGCGGTTCACTTCCCATGCATAGGAGTAATCGATCACCGTCGCCGGCAAGGATTCGTTCAAGACCCGAAATGCATCGAAGTTCTGCCATTGCTGCCGCCACAGAATGTTGCCCACATAGCGGTGAAAGGGGGCCTTGCGGTGTTCGATCTCCTGGCGCCCTAACCTGAGCGTGGTATAGGGTATCCCTACGTAGCGCAGATTGCCTTGTTGGAGCCGGGCGCCGCCCGGGTCGATCACCTGGGCCCTGTCGACGACGCCGTTCGAACCGCCGTCATTGTAAGCATGGTCGTCGAGCACGCCCACGTACTGGAATTGAGCATAGGCACCGAAGTCATAGAACAAGCCGGTGCTGTACCCGAGCGCGAGGCGCACCGTATTGGCAAAGCCGTCTTTAAG
>JAKEEL010000023.1 GCA_022616595.1 Methylococcaceae bacterium | reverse complement strand
CTCTTGATTTGACACGGAGTATTGGCGAAGGTGTCGATCTTGAGGCGTTTGAAATCCAGATTCAGTCGCAGGCTGTCGAACTCATTGAGCGGTATCCCCAAGTTCACGCCGGCGAGAAATTCATCGGTCGAATAGCGCGACACGTTGGCCTGAAAACCGTTGGTTGCGATGTAGCTGATGTCGTAACCCAGGCTGATTCCGTCCAGCGTGAAGTAGGGGTTCAAATACCCGAAGCGATAAATGGTGGTGACATCACTATTATTGAATGTGAAATTGACCCGCTTGCCGGTGCCGAGGACATTTTCCTGAGTCACGCTCGCGTTGATGATCAAACCCTGTGTTTGTGAGAATCCTACGCCTGCGGAAAGATTCCCGGCCGACTTTTCCTCGACCGTATAGTCGACGTCGATTTGATCCGGGGTTCCCGGTACCGCCGGGGTTTCGACATTCACTTCCTCGAAGTAACCAAGCCGTTCCAGGCGGGTCTTCGAACGTTCAATCTTGGCGGTCGACGCCCAGGCCGCCTCCATCTGTCTGACTTCCCGGCGGATCACTTCGTCGCGGGTCTTGGTATTCCCCTTGATGTTGATTCGGCGCACATAAACCCGCTTACCCGGATCGACAAAAAAGGTCAGATCCACGGTGCGCTGTTCAGCGTTGATATCCGGCACCATGTTGACATTCGCGAAGGCATAGCCGTCATCGCCGAGCCGGTCGGTGATCGCCTTGGACGTTTCGGTGGCCAGTTTCCTTGAAAAAATATCACCCGGACTGGTCTGTACCAGCGGAATCAGTTGGTCGGGGTCGACCACCAGATTTCCGGAAAGGCGAACTTCATCAAGGGTGAATACCGCGCCTTCCTTGACGTTGACCGTGATATAGATCTCCCGTTTGTCGGGCGTGATCGATACCTGGGTCGAATCGATCGTAAAATTGATATAACCGCGATCCAGATAATAAGAGCGCAGCCGTTCCAGGTCGGCCGACAGCTTTTGTTTGGAATACTGATCGTCCTTGGTGTAAAAGGACAGCAGATTCGATGTGCTCAGTTCAAACAAACCGAGCAGCACATCCTCCTGAAAGGCCTGGTTCCCGACGATATTGATCTGCTGAATTTTCGCGACGCTCCCCTCGGAAATCCCGATTTCGATGGCGACCCGATTCCTGGACAGAGGCGTCACCGTGGATTCAACCTTGACGCCGTATTTGCCGCGGCTGAAGTACTGCCGCCTGAGTTCCTGCTCGACTTTGTCCAGGATTTGGCGATTGAATACCTGCCCCTCTTTCAACCCGATGTCTTTCAGCGCTTTCAATAAGTCTTCCGATTTCAAGTCCTTGTTTCCTTTCAGCTCGATCTTTGCGATGGCCGGACGTTCGATCACGCTGACGACCAGCACGTTGCCGAAACGGCTCAAGCTCACGTCTCTAAAAAACCCGGTCTTGAACAGTGCCCGGATCGCCTCCGCCGAGCGTTTTTCGTCGATGGTGTCGCCAATCTGCACGGGCAGATAATTGAAGACCGTGCCCTCCGAAATTCGCTGCAATCCTTCAACTCGGATATCTTCGACGGTGAAACTTTCGATGGCCATGACCTGCTGGAAGAAACACACAAGCAGCGAGAAAACCAAACCCTTTTTATAGACACAGCCCATCATGGCCATCCAACAATCGTTTTAGACGCAGAACATCATGGGAAATGCGCCGGTACACGCGAGCCGCGCAATAACACCGGAACAGCCATCAGGGCGCCAGGTCTTTTTCAACCCGATCCAGGCTGATATGCCGGATGTCTTTGCCTTTTACCTGGTAGATCACATACTCACAGATATTGCGGCAACGGTCGCCGATACGCTCGAGAGCCCGGGCGGCCCATATCACGTCCAGAGACACCGGTACCATGCGGGGGCTCTCCATCGCATAGGTCATCTGCTGCCGCAAGATGCTTTCATACTCGCGGTCCACCTTCTTGTCTTCCTGCGCAACCGCCAGCGAAAGCTTGACGTCGAGGCGCGCAAAAGCGTCCAGCGCTTCGCGCAGCATCTCGAGCACATGCTGTCCGAGATGCTCGAATTCGGTGAACTGTTTTTGCTTGACAGACTGCCCGTCCATGTCGATCCGCTGACGAGCGATGCGTTTCGCTTCGTCACCGATCCGCTCGAGATCGGTGATGGTCTTGATCACGGCGATCACCAACCTCAGATCGGTCGCCGCGGGCTGCCTCCTGGCAAGAATGTGGGTGCACTCCTCGTCGATCGAGACCTCCAGCGTATTGACCTTCACGTCATTCTCGACCACCGCTTCGGCGGCCTCCAGATCGAACTCGATGATGGAGCGAATCGCCTCCGAAACCTGGCGCTCGACGAGCCCCCCCATGGTCAATACCTTGTTTCGTATATCTTCCAGTTCCTGATCGAAGCGCTTGGAAATATGTTGCCGCATGGTTTCTGGTTCCTTCATCCGTAGCGTCCCGTGATATAGTCTTCAGTCTGTTTCTTGCCCGGATTGGTGAACAACCGTTCGGTCGGCCCGAATTCGATCAGTTCACCCATATATAAAAAAGCCGTGAAATCCGAGACCCGCGCCGCCTGTTGCATGTTATGGGTCACGATCACAATAGTATAATCCGATTTCAATTCGTAAATTAATTCCTCGATCTTCAGAGTCGATATCGGGTCCAGCGCGGACGCCGGTTCGTCGAGCAGGATCACCTCCGGCTCGATCGCGATAGCCCTTGCGATCACCAGGCGTTGCTGCTGGCCGCCCGACAATCCGAGCGCGTTATCATGCAGCCGGTCCTTGACTTCATCCCACAATGCGGCGCTTTTCAGTGACCTTTCCACGACTTCATCGAGAATCTCGCGGTTTTTGATTCCCTGAATTCTGAGGCCGTAGGCGACGTTTTCATAGACCGTTTTGGGGAAAGGATTCGGTTTTTGAAATACCATGCCGACCCGCCGTCTGAGATCGGCTACGTTCAGGCGTCCCTCGTAGATATCCGTTTCGCCGAGCAATATGCTGCCCTCGATCGAAACGTTATCGATCAGATCATTCATGCGATTGAAACATCGCAGCAAGGTGGATTTCCCGCAGCCGCTTGGCCCGATGAACGCGGTAACCTTTTTTTGAGGGATGTCCAGACTGATCGACGCCAAGGCTTTTTTGTCGCCGTAATAAAGATTCAGATCGCGGACTTCGAGGCAGGTCTTCAGCGTTTCCGGTGGCTCGCTCTCGCCGCGCGAATCGAACAGGCTCACATCGATCGCATGAGTCATCGGTGTTTCCATGGGTTTTGCCATCGCTAAATTATTCTCCGTGGAGTGAAGACGATCGCAACGGCCTGGCACGCCGGCAACGCGCCCCTGGTTTCCCGGGCCGTTTTAGTTTTCGAGCGCACGATACTTTTCCCGCAAGTGGTTCCGGATCGCGATCGCCGACAGGTTCAACACGATGATCACCACCACCAGGAGCAGTGCGGTCGCGTACACCAGCGGGCGGGCGGCCTCGACATTCGGACTCTGGAAGCCCACGTCAAATATATGAAAACCCAGGTGCATGAATTTGCGCTCCAGATGCAGGAACGGAAAATTTCCGTCAAGCGGCAGGGACGGCGCCAATTTCACGACTCCGACAAGCATCAGCGGCGCCACTTCTCCGGCCGCCCGGGATATCGCGAGTATCATCCCGGTCATGATAGCAGGACTGGCCATCGGGATCACCGTCCGCCAAAGCGTTTCGGCTTTGGTTGCGCCGAGCGCCAGGCTTCCTTCGCGGATACTCCGGGGAATCCTCGCCAATCCTTCCTCGGTGGCTACGATCACGACCGGAAGTGTGAGAACCGCGAGGGTGATCGAGGCCCAGAGCAGGCCCGGGGTACCGAACACCGGCGCGGGCAAGGATTCGGGATAAAACACCTGGTCCACCGCACCGCCCAGAAAATAAACGAAAAAACCGAGTCCGAAAATTCCGTAGACAATCGCGGGAACGCCGGCCAGATTATTCACGGCGATCCGGATCAGCCGGGTCAAAAAGCCCTGGTTCGCGTATTCGCGTAGATAGACCGCGGCGATCACTCCCATCGGGGTCACCAGCATGCTCATGATGAGCACCAGCAGCACGGTCCCGAAAATCGCCGGGAAAATCCCGCCTTCCGTATTCGCTTCGCGCGGCTCGTCCGAGACGAACTCCCAGAGTTTTTCGAAATAAAAACTCAGTTTCTCGAAAACCGTGAGTTTATTCGGTTGATAGGCCCTGACAATTTTCGAAAGCGGGATGTCGACGACGCGATTGTCGGAGGTCTGCATGCTGACCGTACCCGCAGCGATTTTATCGTGGAGCTGCGTCAATCTTTCTCGCAGAGACTGATAGCGCCGGTCCAGTCCGTTTCGTTCAGCCTGAAGCGACGCTCGATTCGCGGCATTCAATGCATTGTTCAATTCAAGCCTGCGCGCCTTCAGCCGCAGCTTATCCAATTGAAAATTAACCGCGCCGATCTCGATTTTTTCGATCTGGGTGATTTCATGCTGGATCGCCCTGGCCGCTTCGATTTGCTGCTGAAGCGTCGCCCCGAGGTCCGGTCCCGGCCTGCCATTCACCGCCTTCAGATAACCGTAGAAATTCCCCCATTCGCGCCTTTCCAGCACGTAAACGTCTTCGGGCGGCCGGATTTCGGTCACGTGATAGAACCACCTGAAATCCAAGCCGGTCAGTTCGCGATTTCCGGTTTTGATCAAGTGGCGATGGATGATCTTCTCACCGTCCGGCAGCGCGACGCCGAGGCCCTTCAAACGACTCGCGGCAATCGCTTCGGTTTGTTTGATTTCCCCGAGAACAGTTTGGTTGTCCTGTCTGATCTGGACCACCGTATCCGGCCAGAAATGTCCGAAGCCCCGAACGGCCAATAATAAAATCAGACTCAGGACCGCGAACAGGCTGATGGAAACCGCCGCGGCGCTCAACCAGATCCACGGGGCGCCGCTTTGAAACCAATCGGATGCACGAGGACTTTGCACAGGGGCCTCAGAGCGAGCTGTACCGCCGCCTCAGCCGATGCCTGACGATTTCCGCGAGGGTGTTGAAGATGAATGTAAAAACGAACAGCACCAAGGCGGCCAGGAACAATACCCGATAATGCGTGCTCGCGACCTCCGATTCGGGCATCTCGACCGCGATATTCGCCGCGAGCGTCCGCATTCCCTGGAAAATGCTGAAATCCATGACCGGCGTGTTGCCGGTGGCCATCAATACGATCATGGTTTCACCGACCGCCCGGCCAAGCCCGATCATCAAGGCCGAAAAGATTCCGGGGCTCGCGGTCAGAATCACGACCCGGGTCATGGTCTGCCAAGTGGTCGCCCCCAGCGCGAGCGATCCGACCGTGAGGTGTTTCGGAACGCTGAAAACAGCATCCTCGGTAATCGAGAAAATCGGCGGTATCACCGCCAGCCCCATCGCGACGCCCACGACGATCGAATTCCTCTGGTCAAATGGAATTCCGAGATCGTTGCTCAGCCAGGCGCGGATATCGCCGTTGAATAACCATTGTTCAACCGGGATGCTCAATGCGAAACTGAACCAGCCCAGGAAACCGACCACCGGCAGCAGCAATACCGGCTGCCAGCCATCCGGTACTTTTATTCGCAGTGCCGCCGGAACGAACTGCCACGAATATGCGAACAACAGCAGTCCGGCCGGGAACATCGCCAGCGCGATCACGAGACCCGGCAGATAATATTCCAGCGCGGGCGCCAGCCATAAGCCGGCCAGGAATCCCAAAATCACGGTGGGCAGGGCTTCCATCACCTCGATTGAAGGTTTAACCACCTGGCGCAGGCGCGGAGCCATGAAATAAGCCGTATAGACCGCGCCCAAAATCGACAGCGGCGTCGCGACCAGCATCGCATAGATCGCTGCTTTCAGGGTCCCGAAACTCAGCGGGGTCAAACTGAATTTGGGTTCAAAATCATTGGTCGCCGCGGAAGATTGCCAGATGTAGTCCGGTTCGGAGTAGTTTTCATACCAGACTTTTTCCCAAAGCGACGACCAGGAAATTTCCGGGTGCTCATTGTGGATCGACGAGAAATGGGTTTTCCCGGACGAATCTTCGGCGATGAATGCATCGGCCCTGGGCGAGACTCCCAAACTGTGCAGGCCGAGCGCGGAAACCTGCGGTACCAGCAGCGTTCGATGAGCCGTCGTATGGTAAATACCTACTCTGCCCGAGGCATCCGCAGCCAGGAAACCTTTCCTGGAATATTCGGACACGATCTTTGTGATTGCGGACTGTTGCGAATCAAATTCCCGAATCCGGGTCAATTCCCTGCGATTCTCCCGGTCCTTGACAAGGAACCACTGAGTGATCTTCCCCTTCGATCCGCCAGCCAGCAGAGAAATATCGCCGCTCAAAAATGCCAGACTCGTGAGCCCTTCTCCGGCTTTGACGACCTGGGCCTGCTGATCGAATTCGATGTGCCCGCCCGGACCGATCGCATAGCGCAGCAGGAGCCCCTGACGGTCCGCGATGTAAAGCATCCGTTGGTCCTGATCGAGCAACAGATGACTCACGGATTCAAGCAGCGAGTTAATTTGATGGAAGGAACGTTTCTGCGTGCTTTCGCCACTTAAAAACGACTCCTCCCGCTCGAGCCGCAAAAGCGAGATCGGCGTGTCTTTCGACCAGCCAACCAGCGTGGTTCTCTCCGCGGAACTTTGAACGGCGATTTTCCGCACCGGAATTCCTTCCTCGAACAGGCGCAATTCCTGATCTTCAAACAATGTTCTCAGTTCGGGTTTTATAGCCCGTACGTCGTTCGGATAGCTCACGACGAAGCGATGTTTCACCAATTTCACGCGGCCATTACTGAGGCCGAAGGCGACGATGCCGCTCAGGGGTTCGCCGGGCGACAGCGAGCTGATCCGGACATCGCCGGACAATTCCAAGGACTCGCGGCGAATCAGTCCGCCGTGCTTCGCATCGAAAAAAAAGACCTCCCCGCGATCGGTATAGCGAACCGCGATTTCGGCCTGTTCATCGAGCGCATAAAGCAGTGTATTCCCCTCTCCCGGAGCCGGATAAACCGCGATCCGGTCTACGCTTGGAGCCTGGAACAAGGGGATTACTTCGTAAACCAGGTAAAAGAAGATCAGCAGGATCGCGATGATCACGCCGATGCCTCCGAAAGCCATCGCGACTCTGGCAAGCCGATCCTGAAAAAGGCGCAATCGGTTGTAAGCGGACCAAGAAAGACTCAGCCTGGATAAAGAAGCACCGTGATGGATTCGACCGAATTTAGACATCCGGCCAGTATATCCAAATTTTATGACGGGAGCATTACCGGATTTTCTTCCACGTCACTCCACGATCGCCTTCAGCAAAGCATCCCTGGCGTCGGAATAGAATTGTATATCGATCCTGGTCGCCATGTCGTCCGAGAGATCAAACAATTGGCGGCGGCAAGCAAACTATCAAGGTATTTGGCCAGTTTCCAACCACGATCATGTCCCTCGTGGTCGACATCGCCGAACTCACACCACGCATTTCCTTGCCCGTCGCCATTGTCAGAACGTTCGAGAACGGACCAGCCTGCCTCAGTCAACAATTTTTTAAGGTGGTAGGCACCCTTTAACGACTGCCCGGTTGCAGCCACTTCAGGCTCGAAGTCTGCGTTGTTATCTGAGCCCCGAATCTTGTCTTTCACAGGAGCCACAGCCGCTTTTCCGGTGGCCGTTACACTGGGAAGCGCCGCCCATGTCAATTCTTCGATCACGGTGAATCCTTTACCTGCCAGCATCCCGGCCAGTCTCTTGCCGGTATCGAACCGAAGCCCATCGACAAACAGAATGCATTCTTTGGGATCGGCAGGTAGAGGTGTCGCCGAGAGGCAAGTACCTCCGGGGTAGGACGTGTCATAAACCAGCTTCTGAAGATACCGGGCGGATTCCTCGATCCACGGGAGATAAACAGGCCTGATGGCTGTGGACACCGCTTGCAGGTCTGTATCGTTTCCGACTTCAGCCAAGGCCCGCATGGCCGCGTCATCGGCCTGCCAACCATGATTGATATAACCCAAGGCGAGGTCTTCGACTGACCCTGCCGCGAGATCGCTTTTCGTTATTTCTGCCAGCTTGGCCAAATGCTCCAATGCGCGGGCAAGGGGCGATTCATCCAGTTCAGCCCAAATCAGGTTTCGCCTCTGGTGATGCGTGTTTTCCAATTCTATTAGCTTTTTCCTGGCCTCATGGACGGGAGTATTACCGAGGGTAAGGAGTTCCCGTTCAAAGTTCCTTTCCTTTTGTTCATTCCACTGCGGCCACCCGTCAAGAACCACGTTCAAATTGAAAATATCCCGCTGGGGTATCCGGCATTTTCGGATTTGCGCGGGAATGTTAGGATATCGTTTCGGTACTTCGCAGAATCGGTCCCACACCGAGCGCCAGGGTCCTTCATGAACCGCCAGTTTACCTGCCCCGGCAAGCGGACCTTCCTTTTGCGGGTTGAATCCGAACTGAGACTTGCAAGCTTCGACAAACGCTTTCCATTGGTTCTTGCTATGACTGGCCTGAAAGGCATCCGCTTGATCGATCCATTGCAACAGGTCTCGCACCGGATCACCGCCCGTG
>JAKEEL010000175.1 GCA_022616595.1 Methylococcaceae bacterium | reverse complement strand
TTTTTTCGCGGGGGTGCCGAGCAACCTTCGGTTAAGTTTGATCTGAAGCCGGTTTATCTGGATCCCGGGGTCGCCAAATTTACATTGGATCTGGATGGCCAAACCGACATATATCGTCACCAGCCGCCGCTTGCGAAACGTTTTCAATGGCCCGGAAGCGACGGCGCGGGAAGGGTCCGGCTGGTCGCCGAGTCGCTGAATGGCCGGATGGCCAGTCAGCTGGAGGAGGGAACCTGGGCTTGGTTCCGGATTCTTGATAACGCGCGTTTCAGCGACACCGGTTCCGCGGATCGTTTTCAGGTCGACTTCGACGTGGAAGGGTCTGTCATCCGCTATGAAATCTATGCTCAGAGCGTCGACAACCCGTTCAACCTTCCCGAATTGGAGAATTTCAGGTGTCCGGCCAGGCTGTGAACGGGAGTCCCGGGTCGGGCCTCGGATTTTACGGAAAGCTTCCGATACGGGGTGATTTTGTAACCAGAAATCTACCCATGGAGTTCATCAAACCCTGGGACGAGTGGCTTCAAAGCGCGGTCCTGGCGAGCCGTGAGCAGATGGGGGAAAACTGGCTGCAGACTTATCTGACCAGTCCATTGTGGCGTTTCGTACTGAGTTCCGGGTTGTGCGGAAGCCAGCGCTGGGCCGGAGTGCTGATGCCGAGCGTGGACCGGGTCGGCCGCTATTTCCCGCTCACGATCGTCACTGCGGTTCAGGGTGACAGCGGGCTTCCGGATTTGTTGTTTTCTTCAGGCTCCTGGTTCGATCGCATCGAAGACCTCGCGCTGACGGCACTGGACAACGATTTCGATCTGGATGGATTCGAGACCTCGCTGGCTGGACTGCGCCTGCCCTCGCCGATGGTCGAACAAAATGATGTCCGGCAATCCGAGCACAAAAATCGGCATGACACGGGACGGATCGCGTTTCAGATCGGCACGCCTGAATCGGGTCGCCTGGCACCGGCTTTTGCGCGGCTTTCGGCGCTGCTGCTCGAGAAATACATTCCTTCCTACAGCCTGTGGAATACCGAAGGTTCGGAGCGGGTCGAGGCCTCGCTGATCGCGTGTGAAGGACTGCCGCCCGTCGATGCCTTTTCGTCATTTTTGACCGGCGGCTGGCAGTCGCACGGCTGGAATATTCGAACCGCTCGTCTCCAGACTTTTGGAATGCCCGAAGATTCCGATTCCGGGGTTGGCGCGGCGCCGGCGACCGTTCCCCGGAAGCTGCCGGACACCGCGGAAATGGCCGCATCATCCCCGAAACGACTGCGGTGGACTTCCTTCGGCGCGACCGATGTCGGCAAAAAGCGCAAGGTCAATGAAGATGCCCTGCTGGTGGATGAAGAGAAAGGTTTATGGATCGTCGCCGACGGTATGGGCGGTCACCGGGCGGGCAATCTCGCGAGCAGCATGGTGACCGGTTCTTTCGCGGACGTTGAGGTCTCCGGCGATATCGAAAAAGCGGTCGCGCAAATATGCCTGCACCTGAAGCAGGTCAACCGGCTTTTGTATCTGTTCGCGGCCGAAGCGTATGATGACCAGGTTGTCGGCAGTACGGTCGTGGCGCTTACCGCTGGCGGACAGCGCTGCGGTTTTGTATGGGCGGGGGACAGCCGGATTTATTGCTACCGCCACGGCGATCTGGTTCGCCTGACCCGGGATCATGCGGTGTCGGTCGAGGATGTCGGACTGGAGCACCGGAATGGGGATGCGGCCGATCCGGATCATTGCGAGCATTGTAATGTCATTACGCGGGCGGTCGGTGCGGAATCCGAACTGGAATTGGACCATGAGATTCTCGAGGCCGAGGAAGGCGATACCTTTTTGCTGTGCAGTGATGGCTTGGTCAAGGAGGTTTCCGTGGCGGAGATTGGAGATGTTCTAGCCAGCGGGACTCCCCGTCAATGCGTCACGCGATTGATGGATCTTGCTTTGGACCGCGGCGCACGCGATAACGTGACCGCGATCGTGGTACAGGCCAAGGGCGCCTGAAGGAGTAAACCAGCACCTTGTCCAGTGGGTATTCCCGGAAATTGTGTCGAAAGATACTTGAAGACAAGGAATTCAAGTCGGTAGGATAGTTTTTTCCGGACAGGAACCGTTGACAGGGACTCCAAGTGTTTTTTACGGTCGACATGAATTGTGCGAGTCTGCAAAGCATGGTTCTGATAAAATCATTGCGCCGGTCTTTGGATTTCGGAATTTTTACGACAGCTTATGAGCGACTTCGACCTGGACAGTTTTCTGGTGGCCTTGTCCGACGATGCACCCTGCGGGATGGATCTTGAATATGATCCTGCTTTTACCGCGCTCGAAACATCGGCGCTCGGCAAACCCGAGCAACAAATGGGCGGGTCGGTTAAGGAAGCGGAGCCGCCGAACTGGCCGGCCGTGAAAAAAGAGGCGATCGCCCTGCTCGGCAGAACCCGTGATTTGCGAATCGTAAAAATTCTGTCCGAAGCGTCATTGCAACTGGATCGATTGCCTGGATTTCATGTTTGCCTGCGTCTATTCAGCGGATTAGTGGAACAGTTCTGGGAACCCGTCCATCCACGGCTGGATCCGGGCGACGATAACGATCCAACGCTTCGAATCAATATCTTGAACGGTTTATGCGACTTCGACAGAATGATCCGGCCGCTGAACAAGGTTCCGATCGTCGAATCACGTGCAATCGGTGCGTTCGGTCTCCGCGATTTCCAGATCGCAAGCGGCAGAATACCGAAACCGGAAGGCAGTGAAGCAGCGAGTCTGACCGAAATCGAGGCTGCTTTCAAGGATTGTGATTTGGAAGGTTTGAAAGCGACATTCGAGGCGGTTAAAGGCTGCCAGGAAGAACTGCAAAAGATCGAACAGGCTTTCACATCGCGGCTCGGCGCGCAGGACTCGCCCGACTTTTCCGCCTTGGAGTCGGTGTTCAAGGAAATGAAACAGGTTCTTTCGCAGCAAATCGGCGCGCGCACCGGAGAAGGTCCGCCACTGGATGGCGACGAGTCCGAATCGCTTCCAGGTTCTCCGGCGGGAGGGGCCGCACCGCAAAGAACCGGTGCGATCCAGAGTCCCCGGGACGTGGTCCGGGTGCTCGATCAGCTGTGTGATTATTATCGCAAACAGGAGCCTTCGAGCCCGATTCCAATTCTTTTAAATCGGGCCCGGAATCTGGTGTCGAAGGATTTCATGGAAATATTGAAAGATCTCGCTCCCGACGGTGTTGCACAGATTGAGATGTTTCGTGGTAAGGATATCGAATAAGCTAATCGAATTCATTCAGGAGGCAGAAAATGGCAGAAAGCAGTCAAAAATTTATCGCGCGGAATCGGGCACCCAGGGTGCAGATTGAATACGATGTGGAAGTGTACGGTGCCGAAAAGAAAGTTCAGATTCCGTTTGTAATGGGGGTGCTGTCCGATTTATCCGGAAAACCGGCGGAAGCCCTCCCGCCGATCGATCAAAGAAAAGCGCTGGAGATCGACGTGGACAATTTTGACGAGCGGCTCAAGGCGATGAAGCCGCGCGTGGCGTTCCGGGTTCCGAATACATTGACCGGGGAAGGCAATCTGAACGTGGATATCACTTTCGCGAGCATGGATGATTTTTCACCTGCGGCGGTGGCCAGAAAAGTCGAGGGTTTGGATAAGTTGCTCGCGGCCAGGGAACAGTTGTCGAACCTGATCACCTATATGGATGGAAAATCCGGAGCCGAAGAACTGATCGCGAAGGCGATCAACGACCCGACTCTGTTACAGTCGCTGGCGTCGGCGCCGAAGGCGGGCGCGGCGGCCGAGGGGAGCGGCTCCGGAGCGAGCGGTTCTGAACAGACCTCCTGACATCCGACTTTTTAGAAATGATCCGTTACATGGTTTGGTCATCGAGAGTTGAGAAACTTTTCCGGCAACGGATGAATAAATAATTTCAGGGAACGGACTCGGGGCGTTCCTTTTGAGTGAGGGTAACACAATGGCAGAAGCAGAAAGTAATACTGAATTACAAGCGGAAAAAACCACGTTCGAAGTCAGCGAGTTTTCCTCCCTGCTGGAGAAAGAATTCAGGCCCAAATCGGACCGGGCCAAAGAAGCGGTCGAAACTGCCGTCGGTACCCTGGCGGAGTTCGTTCTCAAGGACGTCGCAAAAGTTTCGGATGACGCGATCAGATCGATCGAGGCGATCATCGCCGAGCTCGACAGAAAAATGACCGAGCAGTTGAATCTTGTTCTGCATCACGAAGAGTTTCAGCAACTCGAAGGAGCCTGGAGGGGGCTCCATTATCTGATCAATAACACCGAAACCGATGAGATGCTGAAAATCCGGGTCATGAACATCACCAAGAAGGAACTCGGTAAAACCCTCAAGAAATTCAAAGGGACCGCCTGGGATCAGAGCCCGATTTTCAAGAAGGTCTATGAAGAGGAATATGGCCAGTTCGGAGGCGAACCCTATGGCTGCCTGGTCGGTGATTTTCATTTCGATCACAGTCCGCCGGATGTCGAACTGCTCGGCGAAATGGCCAAGGTTGCGGCCGCGGCGCATTCGCCTTTCATTGCCGGGGTGGCTCCTTCGGTCATGCAGATGGATTCCTGGAGTGAACTGACCAATCCGCGCGATCTGACCAAAATTTTCTCGACCCCCGAATACGCGGCCTGGAAATCGTTGCGCGAATCGGAAGATTCACGCTATATCGGGCTCGCGATGCCGAGGTTCCTGGCGCGGCTGCCCTACGGTTCGAAAACCGATCCGGTCGAAGAATTCGACTTTGAAGAAGTCACCGAGAATGCGGACAGCTCCAAGTACACCTGGGCGAACTCGGCCTATGCGATGGCCGTGAATATCAACCGGGCATTTAAATTGTACGGATGGTGCACCCGGATTCGCGGCATCGAATCCGGCGGTGCGGTCGAAGGCTTGCCGGTTCATACCTTTCCGACCGACGATGGCGGGATCGACATGAAATGCCCGACCGAAATCGCGATCAGCGACCGGCGCGAGGCGGAACTCGCGAAAGTCGGCTTCATGCCTCTGATCCACCGCAAGAATTCGGATTTTGCAGCCTTCATCGGCGCACAGTCCCTGCAGAAACCCGCGGAATATGACGATCCGGACGCGACCGCGAATGCGAACCTGTCGGCGCGCCTGCCCTATCTGTTTGCGAGCTGCCGCTTCGCGCACTATCTGAAATGTATCGTCCGGGATAAAATCGGATCCTTCAAGGAACGCGACGAAATGGAACGCTGGCTGACCAAATGGATCAAGCAATATGTGGACGGGGATCCGGTCAATTCCAGTGAAACCACGAAAGCCAAGAAACCGCTGGCCGGGGCTGAAGTCACCGTAGAGGAAGTCGAGGGCAATCCAGGCTATTACACGTCCAAGTTCTTTTTGCGCCCCCATTATCAACTGGAAGGTTTGACCGTATCGTTGCGGTTGGTATCGAAACTGCCTTCGGTCAAAGGAGGCGGCTAGGCATTGGAAGATCAGGTTTTAAGACCCCCCGAAAAGCGTTCGCTTGGTGATGCCGGGTTGATCTTGGAGTATCGATCGGGGTAAAGGCAGCGGCGCTAGGCAAACGAAGTATTGTATTTTTATTTCACTTAATGGAGAAAGACAATGGCCGTAGATATTTTTATCAACCTTGGACCGAATATCAAAGGGGAAACCAAGGATAAAGACCAAAGCAAGAATAAAGACTGTGATGTATTGGCCTGGAGCTGGGGCGAGTCCAATGCAGGGTCCTTTCACATGGGCAGTGGCGGCGGAGCCGGTAAAGTCAATATCCAGGATCTTTCGTTCACGAAGTACATCGATTCCGCGACCCCGGCGATCTGGAAGCATTGCGCCTTGGGGAGCCACATCGATAAATGCGTCCTGCTGGTCCGCAAAGCCGGCGGAAAGCAGGAAAAGTATGTCGAAATCACCATGGAAAAATGTATGATTACCAGCGTCTCGACGGGCGGCAGCGGCGGCGAAGACCGGTTGACCGAGAATTGCACCTTGAATTTCGCGAAGGTCAGCTTCGATTATCTGACCCAGGACGACAAGGGTGCGACCGCCTCGGCCGGTATTTTCAGTTATGACATTGAAGCAAACGCGGAAGCCTGAGCCGCTTATGTTTTCGCTCGCGGCGGGTACGGAGCCGTCCGTACCCGTTTTTGGATTCCGGTAAAGCCCCTTACAGGCAACTTGGCCCACTAAGAACAAATTCGGGTGTTTTGCAAAACAAAAATCGATCCTGAGAAAGGTCTGCTATGTCGGCCGAACAATTATTGAGAGATGGCGATCTGGACGGCTGTTTGAATGCCTTGCAGGGTCGGATTCGCAGCGACCCCTCGACCCTGCGCCATCGAGTATTTCTGTTTCAGCTGCTCGCGGTGACGGGGCAATGGAAGCGCGCATTGACCCAGCTGGACGTGATCAAGGGAATGGATGTCAGTACCTGGCCGATGGTGCAGACCTATCGCGAGGCGCTCCATTGCGAGGGGCTGCGCAGCGAGATTTTCACAGGAAGACATACGCCATTGATCTTCGGCGACCCGCAGCAATGGGTTGCCTGGGTGGTGGAATCGCTGCGTCTATCCGCGCAGGGCGCATACAGCCAGTCTCAAGAATTGCGTGAACAGGCGTTTGAACAGGCCCCGGCAAGTCCCGGAACGATCGACGGGCGGGATTTTCTCTGGATCGCCGATGCGGATGCCCGGCTCGGACCGATTCTCGAGGCGATCGTCAATGGAAATTACTATTGGATCCCGATGCATCAGATCCGGGAAATTCGGATCGAGCCGCCGGAAGACCTCCGAGATTTTGTCTGGACTCCCGCGCAGTTCGTATGGGCCAATGGAGGGCAGGCCG
>JAKEEL010000174.1 GCA_022616595.1 Methylococcaceae bacterium | reverse complement strand
TCTCAGGTTGGTGAGTCCATCCAGACAATCCGGCTTCGCGACAACCAGTCGTGCCAGCCGTTATGCTCCTCGCTGAACGCGATCCACCAATATCCGATTCCCGCGGCGCTCCAGGAAAGCAGTGCGCCGAAAAAGCGCGCCAAGGCCTGCAGCCATGTCAGAGGTGCTCCGGATTGGCTGATGACCCGGATCCTCCAAGCGCGCATTCCGAGGGTTTGGCCGCCATGAGTCCAGAACCAGCCAAAAAAAAGGAAGCTTACGACCACCAAATAGACCGGGAATGCCCATTGACCCGGAGCAATCGCTTCGCCTCCGTTGAAAGGCAGGATACAAGCGGTCGCGGCGGACAACAGGCCGCACAGTACCAGGCTGTCATAAAGAATCGCGCCGAGACGCCGCAGGATCCCGGGACAGGGTCGATTCATGGGAATCCGGGAGTGCTGCGGTTCCGCCAATACTGGGCTCCGAATCACCTGAATGGAAATCAAGAACGTCGAAAAATAGCCTCATCGGCCCGCGATGCTGAAAAGCCGGGGTTTCGAGTGGTCATGCCTGCTTTTTGATCGTGTAAAGCCCGAGCTTCTGTCCAAAGTACATCGCTAACGCGACCAAAACCCCGAGCATGAGCAGGGAAAAAAACGCCGGAGGCTTGTGAAACATGAGGATCGCGAAATCGACGATAAACAGACTGGTCAGTAACGGAGTCGAAATCAACTGGTCGAGAATTTGTTTGAAATTCATTTCTGCTGGAGCCTCTTGGTTCGAAGTGGTTCGGCTAAACTTCAAGTATATCGTGTAAAAGCGCTGGAAAAATGCTGGGTGGTATTGGCGACCGAAGCACGGTGCATGGAATCGGTCGTCGCAAGGCGCATCTGGCGATCGCTGGTTTTCGGGACACCCGATCGATTCTACTACAGGATAGTTATGGAAAAAACATTCTTAGAGCGTAGAATGCAATTGAGTGTATTGAAAGCTCGATGATAAGATACCCAACTTTTCAACCTACCGATAATCCGCTTATCTTCAAATTCATAAAAAATCTATCCGACCGTCTTATCAAAGGAAAGGGAACAGGACCGGCCTGCAGGATTTACCCGTGTTCCGAACATTCCATTTCCCGTTCACAGATCAGCGATGAGGCACTGAAAGTACTCAGCCGCTTGAAGCAATCGGGTTTCGAGGCTTATCTGGTCGGGGGCTGCGTGCGCGACCTTCTACTGGGGCGGGAACCCAAAGACTTCGATGTGGTGACCGATGCGCGGCCGGAACAGATCAAGACGATTTTCCGGAATTGCAGGCTGATCGGCCGGCGTTTTCGCCTCGCGCATATTTATTTCGGCCGGAGCCTTGTCGAGGTCGCGACATTCCGGGGCGGCGATTCGAACGGAGATCGGGTCCTGGAAAACGGCCGGCTGCTGCGCGACAATGTCTACGGTACGCTCGAGGAAGATGTATGGCGCCGGGACTTCAGCGTGAATGCCTTGTATTACAATGCCCACGATTTTTCGGTTGTGGATTTCGTCGGCGGCATGGAAGACCATGAAAAGGGAGTACTGCGCTTGATCGGTGATCCGGAGGAACGCTATCGCGAAGACCCGGTGCGCATGCTGCGCGCGATCCGATTTTCGACCAAACTGGGCTTCATCATCGACCCGGGCTGCGAGCGCCTGATCACAACGCTGTCGGGGTTGCTCAGAGAAATTCCGCCCGCGCGGCTTTACGACGAAACCCTGAAGCTGTTTTTATCCGGATATGCGGTTCAGACCTTTGAGCTGCTCAGGCGCTATCGTTTGTTTGAAATTCTGTTTCCGGAGACCGAAAAGTGCCTGGCCCGGGAAAAACACGGGTTTCCGCTGGTATTTTTGGCCAAGGCCCTGGAAAATACCGATATTCGAACCGGTCAGGAAAAACCGGTTACCGCCTATTTTCTGTTCGCGGCGTTTTTATGGGAACCGGTTCGGGCCCGGGTGGAGGCTCAGATCCAGAACGGACAGAATGAGTTTATCGCGATTCAACAGGCGGCAGGCGATGTCATCCGGTTGCAGTCGAAGACCACCGCCTTGCCGCGCCGGGTGGCCTTGCCGATGCGTGAAGTCTGGTCTCTGCAGCCGCGTTTTAAAAATCGTTCCGGCGATCGACCCTTCAAACTGCTGGAGCATCCGCGTTTCCGAGCGGCCTTCGATTTCCTGGCACTGCGCGCATCCACCGGAGATATCGATCCTGAGCTTCCCGATTGGTGGGAGAAATTTCAGCACTCGGATGAAGCGGAACAAAAAAAAATGCTGCACGGATCCAATCGCCGGTCCCGGCGCAGGACTCGCTTCAAATCGTCCGGGAAGAGTCCTGCGGTGAACTGAGTTGAGCACCGGAAAGGCGCATGGCCGGGAGACTCTGGTCTATATCGGTCTGGGAAGCAATTTGGACAATCCCGGGGAACAGATTCTGCGCGGAATGGCCGCGGTGGCCGAACTGAACGGTTGCAGATTCCTGGCGCGTTCGGGTCGTTATGTCAGCCCGCCGATGGGTCCGCAGGACCAACCCGATTATGTAAATGCGGTCATGGCCATTGATTGTGTGTTATGGCCCGCTTCGCTGCTGGACCAACTCCAGGCGATCGAAATCCGACATGGCCGGGTCAGAAGCGGAGTACGCTGGGGCGCGCGTACACTCGACCTCGATATTCTGTTGTACGGACAGGAGACGATCGCAACGGCCGATCTGATCATCCCGCATCCTGGAATCGCGGAGCGTGCCTTCGTCTTGGTTCCCTTGGCGGAAATCGCGCCCGGCCTTATGATTCCCGGTAAGGGGCCGATCGCGGATCTGCTCGAACGATGTCCGAAGGATGGTCTGATCCGAATCGATTGAGCGATCGCGATCTCCGGATTTGCAGGTGAATGGCGGTGGATGACAAACCTCGGGCTCTAACCATACTCGATCTTCTCGAAATGAAACAACGCGGTCAGAAGATCACCTGTTTGACCGCTTATGATGCGAGTTTCGGTCGCTTGCTCGATCAAGCCGGCATCGACGCCGTACTGGTCGGTGACTCGCTCGGCATGGTCGTCAAAGGCGAGGAAAGCACGCTGTCGGTGAGCATGGATGAGATGGTCTATCACACGCGCTGCGTCGCGAAAGCCACCCAACGGGCCTGGCTGATCGCGGACCTGCCTTTCCTGAGTTATTCCAGTTCCGATCAGGCCGCGCTCAACGCCGGGCGTCTGATGCGGGAAGGAAATTCCCGGATGGTCAAACTCGAGGGCGGCCGGCGCTGCGCCGGAATCGTCAAGCACCTGACGGAACAGGGCATACCGGTTTGCGCCCATCTGGGCCTGACTCCGCAGTCGATCCATCAGCTCGGCGGATTCCGGGTCCAGGGCAAGGATCGTGACAGTGCCGATCGCATGCTCGAAGATGCGCGGATTCTCGAGGCGGCCGGAGCCGGTTTACTCGTGCTGGAATGTATCCCGCGCGAACTGGCCTCCGAAATCAGCCGGAACTTGAAAATCCCGACGATCGGGATCGGCGCGGGTAATTCGTGCGACGGCCAGGTGCTGGTTTTGCAGGACCTGCTCGGAATCGGTTTGCATCCTACGCCGAAATTCGCGAAAAATTTTCTGTGTGGCGAAAGTGGAATCGACGCAGCCGTGAAATCTTATATCAAAGCCGTACAAGCGGGCGAGTTTCCTGGGCTGGAGCATGGTTTCGAATAACTTTTACAAGGAGAAGTCCGGGCCGGTACGGCATCCGCCGGCGCATTGCTGTCATGGATGTCATCGAAACGATTGATACCCTGCGGTTACGCCTCGCGGAATGGCGTGCTGCATCCGAGCGGATCGTACTCGTACCGACCATGGGGAATCTGCATGACGGCCACTTGAAACTGGTTGAAGAAGCCTCGCGGAACGGACAGCGTGTCGTAGTCAGTATCTTTGTAAACCCGGCCCAGTTCGGCGCGGGCGAGGATTTTCTAGCCTATCCTCGCACGCTCGATGAAGATATTCGAAGGCTCCGGGAAAGTCCGGTGGATCTGTTGTTTGCTCCTGCGAACGAAGAGGT
>JAKEEL010000173.1 GCA_022616595.1 Methylococcaceae bacterium | reverse complement strand
GAAGCAGGTTAGGGATGCATGACCATGCCGCATTTTATCTGCCGCCGTGGAACGGCTTTTCTGCTTGTTGCCTGCGTCCCGATGGTGATGGGGTTTGGCAACGCATGCGCCCAAGATCCGGTTGCACCGGCCTACGCCGTTTGCAACGCTCGAGTCGACCGGTGTATGGAGCTTGGACGAATTCGATTCGAGCAGTATCAACAGAAAAAAATAGCAGAGATACGACAGAAAAGCCGGAATTACCGTCTACCCAGCAGCCCGATCGGGTTTCTTTATCCAAGGCGTACGGAATATTCGGTATTGCTGATCCACGGGCTGAATGACTCACCGTTTTACATGGGAGATCTCGCGGCATTGCTCTATGAAGAGGGCTTCAATGTCGTTTCGATTCTGCTGCCGGGACACGGTACCGATACCCGGGAATTAAGCCGCGTTACCGCTGAACAATGGCGCGCGGAGGTCGAGACCGGACTGAGAATCGCGTCTTTCGTGGGCAGGAAATCGATCGTGGGCGGGTTCTCACTGGGCGGTGCACTTGCCATTGATGCGGCGCTCCGGCATCCTGAAATCCATGCGCTGTTGCTGTTTGCGCCGGCTATCCGCCTGCCCTATTTCGATGCACTTTACCGTCTGGCTTGTTTACCGGTCCTGCGTGGTCTGTCGATCAACGCAAAGATGCCGGTCAATCCGGTGAAATATAAATACCGTATGATGAACGGCATCTGTCAAGTTCACAGGCTGTTGAACAATCAACTTGGGCAGGGCGAACTTAAAGACGCTGAAATGGACGCGGGGCCGGAAATGCTTTACGAATCTGCCGCGAGGCTCAAGGTTCCGGCTTTTGGCACAATGACCTATCTGGACCAGCGTGTATCTGCGAAGGCTATTCTGGATTTTTTCGGCGAACTGGACGCACCCGCGATGCTGGCAACATTCGGGCCTGCCCCCGGTGATCGGACGGTCAGATTGTCCAATGGGGCCGATATCGTCCACATCAGCGATCAGGATCTGCCGCATTCATACCTGGTCCGCCGAACCAATCGTTACAATGGCCAGGCGAACCCGTACTTTGATGTGGTCGCACAAAAATTGCGCGGTTTTCTGACGAAATATTTGTGACAGTGAAGACAGGACTATCCGCTCGTTCATTATTCGATCGAACCGTACGCGTGTCTCTATCCGACGCTGGTTTACGAAATGGAAAAAAGAACTGACGCCCGGCGAAGGATGGCTACCTTGTGAAGATTCCCGCATAACGGCGCAGCGTAGTTTTAGACAAAACTGGGCGGGTCTGCATCGCATATCGGGTTCGACTTCACTTGAATCCGGGCGTCAGCGTACAAGTCGAAGAGGTTGTGCTTTATAGCAGGCATGATATATGCCAATGCAAAATATTTATTAAACATCCATGTGTTGCATTGTACGATGCGGATTCGGATCAGAATCTTTTTGGTGATATTGCGCAGTAGTTTGGGGCAAATGCCCCGGAATCTACCATGTTTCGATTTTGGTTTCGGGGTCGTATGACATGAAAATATCGATTGTCGGGGTCGGACGGGTCGGTTCGACGTTGGCTTACACGATTCTGATGAAAGGCCTTGGCGATGAAATGGTTTTGATCGGGCGGACACCGGAGGTCGCGAAGGGGGAGGCCTATGATCTTCAGCATGCCCAGCCCCTGCTTGCGAAGCAGATGAGGATCCGTCAGGGATCGATCGAAGACGCCGAGGCTTCGGATATCGTAGTGCTCGCGGCTTCCGTACCGACGAATCCCAAGATGTCATCGAGAATGGAACTGTCGCAAGGGAACGCGGAACTGTTCAGAGAATTGATTCCAATCATCGCGGCCGCGAGTCCGCAGGCGATTCTGGTCATCGTTTCCAATCCGGTCGATGTTCTGACCTATGCGGCAATACAATTTTCCGGTTTCCCGAGCACGCGGGTCATTGGTACCGGAACCTTGATCGATTCGGCGCGCTACCGGTCCATGCTCTCGTCCGAACTTTCGATCCATCCGGACGATGTTCGAGCCTACATCCTCGGTGAACATGGTGAAACCCAGTTTCCGGCGATGAGTATCGCGCAAGCCGGAGGGGTCAAGCTGCTGGAAACCGAGACCCGCCGGAAATTTTTCGAGGAGGCTGTGGATGCGGGTTTCATGGTTTTCCGACACAAAGGCTTTACGAACTTCGCGATTTCGCTCGCAACCTGTACGATCATCGAGGCCATTGTATTCGATACTTGCCGAACCATGCCGGTGAGTACCCTGCTGTGTGATTATTATGGAATCCGCGACGTTTGCATGAGCCTGCCCGTGGTGGTCGGCAGGGCCGGCATCACGCGCGTTTTGCAGCCGACTCTGAACGATTCGGAAATGGCGGCGTTGAAAGAATCGGCGCAGGCAATCCGCCGGGAAATCGATTCGGTGCTGCGGGTACCGGGTTGAGTCAACTGGCTCCCTGGCCTTCCGAATCCGGTAGCCCTCGGAAGTGCTGGACCCCGCGGCCCGCGAAACCGAAATATCCGGGTAACCAGCCTCTATTGACGCTTTCGCGAAAACTCCAGGCCGGACTCGATTCGGTTTTATAGGTCCAGAAGAACCACCCTGGATATTTTTCGAAGGTCAGGAGTTGCGCCGCGGCATACGCCCGGTAGGCAAGCGACAATTGAAGCTCGTCCGGTTCCTGCCGCGCGGGATCGAAGGGTCCCTCGGTGCGCCGGAAAACGGACTTCAAGTCGAGTCCGAGACTCCATTCACCGACATAGGTCGCGTGGCCGAGATCCCGGATCATCTCGTCCGCTTCGTCTTTCCAGGTAACGGCGGCTTTTTGAATGTGGCCATAAATGTCGGCATCGATATCCTCGCGGGTAAAACATTGATAGCGATGAATATCCAACACGACGTTGTGAAACTCCGGTCCCGGCAGGAAACCGATGTATTCCCGGAATGAGCGAAAGCCGTCGTGAAAGACGACGGCGACTCGTTCCGGAGAGCAGAATTTCCGAATTCGATGATAGGCGGCCGTGTTGTATTCTTTCAACAAGTTGGTCTCGATATCCCAGCGCGGTTCGTTCAATACTTCGATCGCATGCAGTGCCGGGCGGGCGTGGTAGCGTTCGGCCAAGCGCCCCAGCAACTCCAGTGCATGGCGGATGTAGTGTTCATCGGTATGCCACTCGCATACGTTCAGGATTCCGCCGTTGTCGAATCCGTTTTGACAACCCGGTGCGGCATGTAGATCGAGAACGACCTTAAAACCGAAGTCCTCCGCCCACTCGAAAGCTCGATCAAGAACGGCTACGCCGCCCTCGACAAAGGGATGGGTACTCGATCCATAGCTTCTGTGATAGGGATAGCCCGGCCCGAAAAGCCAATGGCCCAAGGGAATTCTGATCGCGTTGATTCCCGTCGTGGCGAGCCAGGAGAAATCATCCCGCGTGATGAATGTGTCCCAGTGCCTTGTCAGGAATCGCTCCGCATGTGCGCCCAGTTCCACGCAGTACGAGGTTTCGTCGGTCGCCTGCAGTCCTTCAAAAAGGCTTGGCGTAATCCATTTCTCAAGCACCAGCCATCCCCCCAGATTGACTCCCCGCAGTTTCCTGCCGAACGGTTTGTCAAATACCTGGTTCAATCCGGGTTTCCTTATTACCTACCGAAGAAGAATTGCCGTTCGGCAATACCAGAAGCCGCTGATGATAAGCCTCCGCCGTGGGTTGATTCATAATCGTGAGCATGGCGGCACCGGGCAGATATTGAGAGATTAAACCAAGCATCTTTTGTTCGCCTTCCGGGTCCAGCGAATCAAAGGCTTCCTGGAATAAGATCCATTTCGGACGAACCAACAGCAGACGCACCAGGCCGAGACGTTGCTGCTGTTCCCGGGTCAGTGCTTTTTCCCAGGAATCGGATTGGTCGAGTTCCTCCTTGAATACCTCTAGCCCGACCACTTCAAGAAGCTCCTGGATGGCGGGATCGCTGAATGTTTCCGGACCGGCCGGATAGCAAATCGCGCTGCGCAAAGTACCGTCCGGCAAATACGGTCTGGGCGGCATGAAAAACATCGATTCCTGATCCGGTAATTCAATCCGTCCGCATCCCCATGGCCAAAGGCCGGCAATCGCTTTGAACAACTTCGCCGCGGTGGCCGTATCGCCGGACACCAGCACACGCTCGCCGGCTTTGATTTCATCGTCAATACCCGATACGATGATCTCACCGTCCAGTTGGGAAATACACAGATCGTGAAAACGCAGCGCCGAGTACGGGGGTTTTTCCAGCGCGATTCGTTTCTTGTCCGGACGGGCCATTTCCTGTTCCAAATCGTCCAAGGCTTTCACCAGGCTCAATACCCGTTCCACCGAGGCGCGCCATTGCGCGATTTCGGCCATGCTGTTGACCGGCCACGACAGCGCGGCAACCATGTGCTGAAAAGCCTGCACGGATTGCGTCAATGCGCCGAGCGTGATGCTCCCGAGAACGTAGCGCGGCGCGGTAACCAGAACCGGGAACGCCAACGACAGTACCGAATAACCCGAGTTGAAAAGAAGAATATTCTTCCAGGCTACGGTCTGCCGGTTGAAAACTTCGGCGACACCCTGGAACAGACTGTGAAACCGTTGTTTCTCATTGGCTTCTCCATGAATCAACGCGATCGCTAGAGAATTCTCTCTGGCCTTGACCAATCCGAATCGAAAATTTGCTTCCGCGCTTTGCCGGGCGTTGGTTATCAGTGTCAGCGGCTTTCCGATCCACCAACCCAGCGTCGATGCGTAAGCCGCGTAAGCAATTGCGATGAAGACCAGGTACCCGGGAATCGGTAGGTTGATCACCCCCAGATCCAGGTGAACGACCCCCGAAAGAGTCCAAAGAATTTTGGTAAAACTGATCAACAACAAGAGGCTGTAGACCAATGAATGGGCCAGAGAAATCGCGTCTTCGGTAGCAATGCGAATATCTTCGGCGATTCTGGCGTCGGGGTTATCGTGTTCCACGGAATGAATGTGCGTAACTTGATAATGACGGCCTCGATGCATCCATTGACCGATCACACGCTCGCTCAACCAGGAACGCCAGGCGATCTGCAGATGTCGCTTGATCGTCAAATGTATTCCGGTCACGGCCATGCTGGCCGCAAAAATCAATACCAGGAGACCGGCTTGTCGGATCAGGCCGGACATCGAGCGTTGTTCCAGCGCATCGAAAAGCGCCGCGCTCCACTCGGTGATCAGGACGGCGATTGCAATTTGCAATACAGTCAGAATCACCAGGAATATTGTCTGCTTGCGAATAACACCCTTATTCTCAGAAGTCCAGAAGGGTCCGGCCAATTTAATGAATTGCATTAAAAATTCGCTTTGACCTTGCATAGTGCGATTCTCCTCGTCGGTACGGGATGAAAATTCGATTCAGTCAAATCGTCGATCCCTGCCGGAAGCCAGGAAGGTTGTCCGATTCCCAAGATCGGGCACGACTTTTATTATGTTGGATAATGATGCGTCGATCGATCGCTACAAGCAAGGTAAAAAGCGCAAGAAATTGATCGAGTAGGCTGCACCCTATCGGCTTTTACAGCCGATTCGTGTGTCGATTGGAATACTAGGGCGAGGAGTGTATTGGAAACGCGGGGGCTTGGCGTTCTGGATGGAATTCGCAGAATAAAAACGGAGCCCCCGAAGACAGTTTCGTAGGTTAATGTTGCGTCCTGTCAGCTTCTGAATGACAGAGCTACGCTCGTCTCAGCGCATAAATCCATTCAAGGGCACGGTCCGCCAGGATAACCATGCCCCGGGCTCCCGAATCCAAAAGGAACCGCCATGAACGACGACGGCCCCCTGATGGATCGCGAGCCCGGGGCATCCTTTAGCACCACATGGGCTAACCGGTCTCAAACTCGCGCGCCAATCCGCCCGCTTTGAGACTCGCCTGTAAGTCACAGAAAATCCCTTTCACGATGAACCAACTAAGTCTACCAGTTTCCTATGCGGCTTCGGAATCTGCTTTCGGTTCTTCCGGTCCCAGCAAAGCGGTCGCCAGTTCTTGCTCCATTTCCGTTGATGCGATTGCTTCGTACCGAATATTTTCATTTGAATCCGGAATAACCACTAATTTCATAATGATCGCTTCACCCCAGAACTTGTCCAGCCTTTCGCATCGAACCGGGATTTTGCGAGTGACCGGCATCGAGGTCCCGCGGTTTATTTTGTGCGCATCATTCGTATTATCGGCGATTATCGAACAGTGGTAAAAGCTGTCCCCGCCCCACAAATACGCCTTGACACTGAAATCTCCCGCTTCCGGTTCCTTGTCATCCCACACAACATTGTACGTGTAAGCAAGAAAGCACGTTTTTTGATGGGGCTCACACAAGGCGTTGATCGTAAGATTGAATCCTGTGATAGTTGCCATGTTCCACCTCCACAGCATCATTCAAAAGCGATGAAATTACGGGAAGCAGTATTGCGCTGTTGCGTGCAGGTTCGTTCCTGGCGTGCAGGTGAATACCTGGTGGAACGAAAGCGAATAATTCATCTTTAAGCAGTTAATCAGGACGCAAAATCTGCCTCTGCTCTTTGCAATCTGTACCCGCCGGCGGATCAAAAATATTTGCAATCAATTCGACCCCTCAAACGTTGTTTAGTTCCCGTTGTTCTATTAAATCCAGAATATTGTCGGAGTGCTTCGGTTAAACCGGGGTGCCTCAATAATGGCCGGGGGAGGTCTCCACCGGCGTGTCGGTTCGCGCGCCCCATTCGCTCCATGACCCATCGTACACGGCGGCATCCTTCTTGCCGATGCAGTACAATGCCAACACCAGGACCGACGCGGTGACGCCGGATCCGCAGCTTGCGATCACGGGTTCTTCCAGCGACAGTCCAAGATTCTTGAACAGGCCGGTGATTTCATGGGCGGGTTTAAGCCGGCCGTTTTCAGGGTCGATCAGTTCGGTGAAGGGCAGATTGAAACTGTCCGGGATGTGCCCGGACCGCAAACCCGGTCGTGGCTCCTTTTCGGTGCCGGCAAAACGGCCGGAAGAACGAGCGTCGATGATCTGCGTGTCCGAGGCTTTCAGGTGATCAAGGAGTTCGTCGATGTCCTGGACCAGGTTGCGCCGGTAATCCGATTTGAATGGCCGGGCCGCAACTTCGCGGAGTTCTGTTTCCATCGGCAGATTCCTGGATTTCCAGAGTTTGAATCCGCCATCGAGCACCGAGACCCGATTATGGCCGAAGACGCGGAATGTCCACCAGACGCGTGCCGAAGCCATGAAAGAATTATTATCGTACACAATCACATGGCTATCGTTGTCGATGCCCAGTTTTCCGGCCGAGTCGGCGAATTGCTCGGGAGATGGTAGCATGTGCGGCAACGGACTTTGCCGGTCGGCGATCTCGTCGATATTGAAATGCTGTGATCCCGGGATATGTTCCTGCCGAAACTCCAGCTCGCTGTTTCGGCCCTGTTGCGGGAGGAAAAATGTTGCATCCAGTATCCGAATACCCGGCGTACTCAGCCTGGATGCCAGCCACTCGACTGTAACGAGAGGGGAAGTCGAATCGTTCATCGAATCAGAATAGGCGCTTGAGGCTCAAAACGTTGGCGGGCAGACTTGGGACCTGAACCATGAGGAGCTTGCATTTTGTGGACTCTGCCAGCGGAATTCAAGCGATTTTTCCGCTTCGGCCGAACCGGGGACATGGATCATGGCTTGCATCATCGAAATCACCAATGTTCAGCAACGGAATCGCGAAAATTAAGGGCCTGCGGCGGGTCGGGATATTGATCCTGATTCTGGTGAGCTTCGGTCTGGCAGTGAACAAGTCCGGGACTTATCCGGGTCCCTCCGTTTTTCGGCCCCTTCAACCCGCTTCGATCGGTTCCAGCGAGCCGTGGTTTCGTAGCAGTTTTGTTTCGACAGGGATCACGAGGATGGTGCATGCCGCCAGTGTCGTGGAGTTGTATGACGGAAAATTGCGTGCCTTCTGGTTTGCCGGAAGCCGGGAAGGCGGTGGCGATGTCGAGATCCATAGCGCGGCATTCGACCCGGAACGGCATGGTTGGTCCGCCGAGGATGTCGTGAAAACCCGCCAGTCCATGCAATCGGACCTTTACCGCTCTATCCGGAGATTGGGCAATCCGGTGGCCGCCCGGGACCCCGATGGGAGACTCTGGTTATTCATCGTCAGTACCTCGATCGGCGGCTGGTCCACCAGTTCCGTGAACGTCACGATCTCCGTGGATGGCGGCGAATCGTGGGGTCCTGTACGGAGATTGATTACTTCTCCTTTTTTGAACCTGAGCACTCTGGTGAAAACCGCACCGTTCTTTTATCGGGACGGTACGCTGGGCCTGCCGATTTATCATGAATTTTTCGCCAAGTATGGAGAAATCCTGCGCTTGGATGCCCGCGGCAAGGTGATCGAAAAACTGCGGTTGAACGACAGATGGCGGACACTTCAGCCGCTCGTGCTGCTCGAAAGCCCGTACCGCGCCGTCGCGCTGATGCGCTATAGCGATCGGGAAAGGCCGCGTATGGCGATCCGGGTGGTGACCGAGGATGCCGGGCGGCACTGGAGTGAACCCATTCGTTCGATGCTGCCGAATCCGGACTCGGCGATCGCCGGCATCGCAATGGAAGGTGGACGCATGATAGCGGTCATCAACAACAATCCGGTGCAAAGGGATGATCTGACGCTGATGGTTTCCGAGGATTCCGGGCAAATCTGGAAGGAAGCGTTTCGATTCGAAGATCGGCGGCCTTTGCGCGATCACAAACTGACGTTTGGCGAATATACTGCGGACATCCGTCGTTTGTTCGCGGAAAGCGAACCTGAGTTGAAGATCAGCGATACGCGTGTAGCTGCCGTCGGACACGTGATGTGCGATCCGGAAACCTGCCGGTATCAATTCGACTACCCATACCTGATCCGCTCCGGTGACGGGCATTTTCATCTTTTGTACACCTGGAACCGCACCTACATCAAGCACATTGAATTCAACCAGGCCTGGCTCGAGGCACGCATTCAGGATGCCGGGGCATGATCGACTGCACCGATATCACCGGTTTGTTTTCGACGACTCTGTTTTTGACGGCTGTTGGCTCAACGATCTTTCCCGTGAAGCGACTTTCCGCGCCGGTCCGCTGTCTGATTCTCGCTGTAGCGACCGGTTTGATTCTCGTTCCATTCGCAGGCGTATCGGCGGCGGGTTATGTGCGAAGCTTCGTCGGTGACCTGAGTGTGACCAGTCTCGTCGTTCTGATTCTGATCCTGATCGGCCGCGTGTTTGCATTGCATCCGGTGGAGCGAAAAAGGATCGAGGCGTTTTGCATGCCGTTTTTACCGCTCGCGCTGGTTTTTTATCCGCTCGCGATGGGGCTGGGAAGCTACGATCCCTATGGTCTCGGTTTTGGTTCGCCGTATTTGTTGGGCTTTTTGTTTCTAGCTGCTCTGCTGGCCTGGATTGGCGATCAATGGCTGATCGCTCTGACCCTGTCGTTGTCTGTGATGGCTTATGCACTCGGATGGTATGAATCGAACAACCTGTGGGATTATCTGATCGACCCCTTGCTCGCGACCTGCGCGCTAAGCATTGTCATTCGCCGTTTTCTAAAACGTTTATTTTCGACCTCCGCCTCCTGCTCGAAACACCCCGTCTCGAACTTCGATACGGGGTGTTCTTGATGGGTGGTCTATTTCGATGAACGGGAGTCTATGCAAAGACCCGATCGGATGACCGTGGAAGGGTCTCAGAGTACGGATTGCTCGATGCCCTGATTGATATTCCAGCGACTCCAACCGCGAAACACCCGATAGACCAAAACGATGGCGGCCAGAATCAAAAGGATGTAACCAATCAGCACTCGAAAGGTCAAGACACCCAGAATCACCAAGGCCAGAATGTACCAGAAGGTTGTGATCTGCCAGGTGAAATGCGACTCGAGCCAGGTTCCCTGGACGTCCGCGCGTTTCAAGTAATTGATGATGATCCCGACGATCAGCGTAATTCCGCCGAAAGCGAAGCTGAGAATCTGCAGCAGATATACGATCCCCGCCCATTTTCGTAACGGAGCCTGTGGATCCGCATCGCGGATGCTTTGGTTTTCGCGGCTAAGATCTTGACTCATATCGACCTCCTCGAATGAACTGCGGTTGATTGAATTCGAAACGAATCCATTCTACTCATGATTTGTTTGAAGGACGCCCTCTTTTGGATATTTTTTTAATTCAAATCAAGTCTCGAATGGACGGATGAGTCCGTGAAACCATTACCGGCGGAACCGCCGATGCGTTCCGCCTTACGTGGTTGGTTGTCCATGCCTCCATAATTCGTACTCGCTTATGTCAATATTGTCATTCCACACGACCGCATACCCTCTTTCATTGACGCTGACGGATTTAAATAGCACCGGGTCTTTCAAGGGCGCGAACATGTCCTTGCTTAGCTGATGACATGGACTCCTCCCTCTTCCCAAACGGCGCGGGATGCGTCAAATTGGGACGGTTTCAAACAACCAACAAAGAGAGGAGTCCATGTCATCAGCCTACCTGCACCAAATAGTTCTGAATGCATTCGATCAGATTCTTTCTGGATGTACGGTCGAGATTCGAGCTTGGCTCGTCTAAGACCAAGAAGTCAGGATCAAGAATTAAGGCGCGTATGATCGCAACCCTTTGCGCCTCGCCAATGGACAGGTCTCCACAGCAACGGTCCAGGAGGGAGAGGGATAGCCTCAAGCAAGCCATCCAGTAATGTAGCTTCGCCTCGTGCGTCCTGACTTGAAGACCATGCAACTGCAAACCCTCCATGACGGCGTCACGTACAAGCCATTTCGGATCGACAGTGCTATAGGCATCTTGTTCAACCATTTGCATGCGTCGGCGCATCGCCCTCAACGCTAGAGGGTCTTGTCTACGTAGATCCAAGCCGCGGAACTCGATTTCCCCGCTGTCAGATTCTTACAGCCGTAACGCACATTTGAGTTCCTTGAAGGCTTGTTCCACCCCGGTCAGTTGGATGCAATACTGCCACCACAAAGCGGGGTCTTTTCCGCACAGGTTGGAGCGTAACAGGTACCGACCTTCCCGACGTCGGACGCTTCGCAGTTTTTGCCTGCGAAGCGAAAAGGAAAAGGTTTCCGGGCTGACGGCTTGGTTTTTATCCGGCAGGTGAATGTCGACCGGGAAATACGCGCG
>JAKEEL010000172.1 GCA_022616595.1 Methylococcaceae bacterium | reverse complement strand
TTGATTGGCAGAATTTTTGATCGCTGTGGAGCACACGACTGATGTTTAGCAATAGAAAATTGAGGGCTTTCCTGATCGGCACCCTGTTCGGCTTGCTGCTCAGTGCCAGTGGAGTCATTATCGCCGAGCAGGGACCCGTGGGCAGCGTCCCCTTCGATGAGTTGAGAACCTTTACCGAAGTCTTCGGGCGAATCCAGAAAGATTATGTGGAACCGGTATCCGACAAGAAAATTCTCGAGGACGCGATTCGAGGTATGCTTTCCGGGTTGGATCCCCACTCGACCTACCTCGATGAAGAACAATACAACGAGTTGAAGGTCGGGACCACCGGACAGTTCGGGGGGCTCGGAATCGAAGTCGGCATGGAAAACGGGTTTATCAAGGTAATCTCGCCGATCGACGATACCCCGGCTCAACGCGCCGGTGTAAAGGCCGGCGACCTGATCATCCGGCTCGATGAAAAACCGGTCAAGGGGATGTCTCTTGAAGATGCGGTCAAAATCATGCGCGGCGAACCCGGCAGTGAAATTACCTTGACGGTCGTGCGTGAAAACGAAGAACAACCGCTGACCATTACGATCGTGCGCGATGTGATCAAAGTCAAAAGCGTCAAGAGCAGGCTGCTCGAGGACGGATACGGTTATGTGCGGATCAGCAGTTTCCAATCCGGGACCGGAGAGAGCCTCCAGGACAATCTTCTCGATCTCGAGAAAACCAACAAGGGAAAACTGAAGGGGCTCGTGCTGGACCTCCGGAATAATCCCGGCGGCGTTTTGAACGCGGCGGTATCGGTCAGCGATGCCTTTCTGACCAGCGGCCTGATCGTGTATACCGAAGGCAGAATCGAGGATTCGCAATACAAATTCCGCGCGACTCCGAACGAATATCTGGGCGGCGCCCCGATCGTGGTGTTGATCAACGCCGGCTCCGCATCGGCTTCCGAGATTGTCGCGGGCGCGCTTCAGGATCATAACCGGGCCATTATCATGGGCGAAAAATCCTTCGGCAAAGGCTCGGTCCAGACGATTCTTCCGACCACGAACGGAGGAGCGGTCAAACTGACCACGGCCAGGTACTACACGCCTTCCGGACGTTCGATCCAGGCCGAAGGCATCACACCGGATATCGTCCTTTCCAAGGTTCGATTGCAGGAACTCGAAAAATCCAGCGTGACTCCGATCACGGAATCCGATCTGTCCAACCATCTCACGAATGGAAATAGTGAAGCGGAGCCTGGCGATCAGAAGAAAAGCGAACTGGATACGCTGGCCTTGACCAATGATTATCCCTTGAGTGAAGCGCTGAATGTATTGAAGGGGATCAGTATCGTTCGATCCCGGTTGAAAAATTGACCCGGTGATCCGGATGGGGCCGCGTTTGGATCGGCCTGCCGCGATTAACCGTTATCGCTGGCGGTCTGGTAGCGTACCGAAAAATCGTCGAGCGCCGATAGCGCTTCTTCCAAGTCGGAAGTGTCCTTCATTTCGAAGCTGTTGACCCCGACCCTGGAGAGGAAAAAGATTTGGTCGCGGATGAATCCGCCGAGGGCTCTGATTTCACCTTTGTAATGGTAGTGGCGTCTCAGCATCGCGGCGACCGAAAATAATCGCCCATCGGTAAAGGTCGGGAATTCGAGGCCGATCAGTTGAAAATGCTTAAGGTCTCCGGCAAAATCCTCGATCGGATCTTCGGGTGAAATCCTGAGCCCCAACTCTCCGTCCCGCGCGAGAAGGTCTTCGCGCTCGGCTTTCCAGCGAGCCGTCGAGACGCTGATACAACCTTCCAACGGAATCGGGTCGTCGGCGATGTGCACCCAATGGTCTTCGATGATTTCCCTATTTTTAATTAACCGCATAGATTCTATCTTTGAAGGGCTGAAGGCCGGTCCGCCTGACCATATCGAGGAATGGTTCGTCCTCCAGCCGCAGTTCGGTAAACACATCGAGTATTCCGGCCAGCGTTTCGACAACCTGGTCTTTGGCAACGGCCGGACCGAGCCGTTCGCCGATCGCCGCATAATTGTCCGATGAGCCGCCGAGCGTGATCTGGTACCATTCGACGCCTTTTTTATCGACTCCCAGAATACCGATATGACCCACGCTCTGATGGGCGCATCCGTTCATGCATCCGGACATATTGATTTTGATGTCTCCGAGATCATGGATATAGTCGAGATTGTTGAACATTTTGTTGATCTCGGCCGCGATTCCGATCGATCCCGCGTTTGCAAGACTGCAAAAGTCCAGGCCCGGACAGCAGATGATGTCGGTCAAGGTTCCGATGTTCGGTGTCGCGAGTTTCAACGCGACCAGTTTTCCCCATAGTTCAAACAGATCCGATCGCCTGACATCGGCCAGAACCAGATTTTGCCGGTGGGTGCTGCGAACCCGGCCGAAGCTGTATCGATCCGCGAGGTCCGCGACCGCGTCGAGCTGGGATTCGGTGACGTCTCCGGGAGGCGAATCCGGGGCTTTCAGCGAAAGGTAGACGGCTCGATACCCTGCGATTTTGTGCTCCGCTGTGTTGTATTTCAGCCAGGTTTGAAAGGCAGGATTCCGATCTCTCCGGGAGTCCGGGTTGGCTTCCGTCGCCGCCTTGTGATCATAGTTTGGCAGCGCGAAGTATTGCCGCATGTTTTCGAAACGGGCCGGGTCGATTTCCATGCCGTCGCGGATCTTCTCCCATTCGCATTCGACCAGCTCCCGGAATCGGTCCAGGCCGGTTTCTCGCACCGCGATCTTGATCCTGGCTTTGTATTTGTTGTCTCTTCGCCCCAGCAGGTTATAGATCCGCAGGATGGCTTCCAGATACGAAAGCAGGTGCTTTTTTTCGAGGAAGGGCCGGATGACCTGACCGATTACGGGGGTTCTGCCGAGACCTCCGCCGACCAGCACCTCGAAACCGATCTCGCCGTGCTCCGATTCGATCAGGTAAAGCCCGATATCGTGAACCTGGGTCGCCGCGCGGTCATTGCTCGCGCCGCTGACCGCGATTTTGAATTTTCGCGGTAGAAAGGCAAATTCAGGGTGCAGGGTCGCCCATTGGCGGATGATCTCGCAATAGGGACGGGGATCTTCGAGTTCGTCCGGCGCAATGCCTGCGAGCGGATCACTGGTGATGTTGCGTATGCAGTTACCGCTGGTCTGGATCGCATGCATCTGGACCGTGGCGAGATCGGCCAGAATATCGGGAACCCGTTCCAATTTCGGCCAGTTGAACTGTATATTCTGGCGCGTCGTGAAATGCGCATAACCCTTGTCGTAGGTCCTCGCGATGTGTGCGAGCATCCGCAGTTGCCGAGAGGCCAAAAGGCCATACGGGATGGAGATGCGAAGCATCGGCGCATGGGTCTGCAGGTACAGGCCGTTCATGAGTCGAAGCGGCCGGAACTGATCCTCGGTCAATTTACCGGCGAGAAAACGCTTGGTCTGATCGCGAAACTGTGCGACTCTTTCGTCCACCAGCGTCTGGTCTATTTCATTGTATTGGTACATGGCTCATTCGGGGCGGTGTTTGCCATAAGTTGTATTACAACTAAGCCCGCGGGGGGTAAACGCGGGGGGCGTCAATATGATACGCGTAGCATAAGTTAAAAAAAAATAATATAAAATGATATTTTTAAAAGAGAAGCTTATAAGCAAGCGTAGGGTGCGCTGTGCGCACGCGAAAACGGGTGGGCCTATCGAATTTTCCGCGTGCGCGCGGCGCACCCTACGCGGAAAGCTTTCCACTTTTTTGTTGGAGTCGTCAATAGGAGAGGGGGGTATTTTGACGCGTAAATCTTGCGCATGGCTGTTGTTGTCCCTGCCGGAGTTCGCGGTTGCCGAGGAAATCGAGGTGTTGGGCGCGACCGGGACCCCAACCGGTATCTATTGCCTGCTGATTTTCATGATCGCCTATGCCTTCGTGATGGTCGAGGAGTTCACCAAGCTGCGGAAATCCAAACCGGTCATTCTGGCCGCGGGGATCATCTGGGCCCTTGTGGCCTATCTCGCGAATGACCTCGGCGTGCCGCAGGAACGAACTCATGCGGCCCTGATCAGCAATCTGATCGAATACGGCCAGTTGTTCCTGTTTTTGTTGGTCGCGATGACGTATGTGAATGCGATGACCGAGCGCCATGTTTTCGAGGCCTTGCGTTCCTGGCTGATGCGTAAAAATTTCAGTTACCGACAGCTTTTCCTGGTCACCGGAGTGATCGCCTTTTTTGTCTCCGCGGTCGCGGACAATCTGACGACGGCTCTATTGATCGGAACGGTTGTGATGGCGGTCGGTAAAAATAATCCGGTGTTTGTGAGCATGGGGCTGGTCAACGTTGTGGTCGCCGCGAATGCCGGAGGAGCGTTCAGCCCTTTTGGAGATATTACCACGTTGATGGTCTGGCAATCGGGCAAGGCGGGTTTTTTTGATTTTTTCGATTTGTTTATCCCGTCGGCGGTGAATTACGGAGTACCGGCCGCGATCATGTATCTGGCGATCCCGGATGAATTTCCGCGCAGCGATGCGGGCCGAGAGGTGGTTCGGCTAAAACACGGAGCCATTGAGATTTGCCTGCTGTTCGCGCTGACCATCGTCGTGGCTGTCAGTTTCGAGAACTTTCTGCATATCCCGCCGTTTCTGGGCATGATGACCGGCCTTGGAATATTGATGATTTATGGATATCGGATCAAGACCGTCATTCCCGGCGAGCATGACTTCGATATTTTCAACAAGATCCGCGATGCGGAATGGGACACCCTGATGTTTTTCTTCGGGGTGGTTTTCGCGGTAGGGGGACTCGGGTACATCGGCTATCTGAAGCTCCTTTCCGCCGCGATGTACGGGGGTCTCGGACCGACCGCCGCCAATATCCTGGTCGGACTCCTGTCCGCGATCATCGACAACATTCCCGTCGTGTTCGCGGTGTTGAGCATGTCACCGGATATGGACCTGTATCAATGGCTGTTGATCACTCTGACCGCCGGGGTTGGTGGTTCGCTATTGTCGATCGGTTCGGCCGCGGGCGTGGCCTTGATGGGGCAATCGAAAGGCCTGTACACGTTTTTTACCCATCTGAGATGGACGCCGGTCATCGCGGCAGGATATTTTGCGAGCATCCTTGCTCATTATCTGATGAACGGCTAATCGCCGATCGATGCTACGCTACGAAAGTCTTTCTAATTCGGTGTACTGAAATGGAATTCGACCAGCGGCAAAGTCGGACTTGGCGAGAAGCCTTCGAATCGTTTCTCCACGCGCGCGTGATTACCATGCTGTTTTTCGGGTTTTCAGCGGGTATTCCGCTGCTCTTGATTTTTTCTTCACTGTCCCTGTGGCTCAGGGAAGCCGGCGCGGATCGCTCGGAAGTCACTTTTTTCAGTTGGGCCGCGCTCGCCTATTCCTTCAAATTCGTGTGGGCTCCGCTGGTGGACCGCCTGCCGATTCCCTATTTGAGCCGGCGACTCGGGCGCCGGCGAAGCTGGTTGTTGCTTGCCCAGCTTTCCGTGATGGGTGCGATTACCTGGATGGCAATGATCGATCCCGCGGCGGATTCCAGGAATTTGATGGTGATGGCTCTGGCGGCGGTGTTTCTGGGCTTTTCGGCGGCGACACAGGATATCGTGATCGATGCCTACCGGATTGAATCCGCGGACCCTGATCTGCAGGCGATGATGTCTTCGTCCTATATTGCCGGCTACCGGGTCGGGATGATTGCCGCCGGTGCGGGCGCGCTGTTTCTGGCGAGTCATTTCGGTACGGAGGCGGGTGCTTACAGCTATGCGGCTTGGCGATACACCTATCTGATCATGGCGCTTGGCATGTTGCTCGGAGTGCTCACCACCTTGATGATCGATGAACCCCAAACTAATCGGGTGACTCCCGATGAGTATTCGGTTTCCGATTATTTCCGATTTTTGCTGCTGTTTTTTGCCGGGGGGGCCGGATTTATCGCGGTGTTCTTTTTGACGGCCGACCTCGTCGAGAGGTTTGAAACGGGCCTGAACGATCGTTTCGTCCATGCCCACGTACTCGGTTTTTTCATCGAGGCGCTGAGAATATTGATTGCGGCCTTGGTCGCGGTCATCATCGCTTGGTTTTCTATCCGGGCGGGTCTGGTCAATCGAATCATGGTTCGGGACGGTTATCTGGCTCCGCTTAGCGATTTCTTCGATCGTTATGGTCTAAAACTTGCCGTTCTGCTGCTGGCGCTGATCGGATTTTACAGAATCTCAGACATCGTGCTGGGCGTGATTGCCAATGTGTTCTACCAGGATATTGGCTTTTCCAAGACTGAAATTGCCGCGGTGGTCAAGACATTCGGCTTGATCATGACCATTGCGGGTGGCTTTCTGGGAGGGATCCTTTCAGCGCATTATGGCGTCATGCGCATTCTTTTTCTCGGCGCGGTACTGACCGTTCTGACCAATTTGCTGTTCATGATTCAAGCCTGGGCCGGGCATGATCTTACCGTGCTTTACCTCGTGATCTCGGCCGACAACCTGACAGCCGGGCTGGCCAGTGCGGCATTCGTGGCTTTCTTGTCCAGTCTTACGAGTGTGTCTTTTACCGCGGTACAATACGCAATCTTCAGTTCTTTGATGACCCTGTTTCCGAAGCTTCTGGGCGGATATTCGGGGACCATGGTGGAAGCGATCGGCTATTCCAATTTTTTTCTGGTCGCGAGCCTCATGGGGTTGCCGGTCCTGTTATTGGTCCGCTTGGCCGACAGGCATCTTTCACCCAAGGATTCCTGCTGATGCTTGATCCTGACGTTTCGTGTCCGCAATTCTGGAACTTCCGGTTCGGTTAAGGCCCTGGCTGATTCCGATTCGATAGCCTGTAAACCGTTTGTTGTTAAAAGAAAAATAAGGCGATATGTTGCGATTCGCGAATTGGTGAAATAGAATG
>JAKEEL010000171.1 GCA_022616595.1 Methylococcaceae bacterium | reverse complement strand
GATGCTGGCGCCGATGGTGAAACGCTTGTCCTCCCAGGCGAATGGAAATTCCTCGATGGCTTCCACGAGTTGCTGCGCGATGCGCAGCGCTTGGTCCTCCGGGCAGTGTTCCAGCAGGATCCCGAACTCGTCTCCGCCGAGGCGCGCCAAGGTATCGCGCTTGCGCAACGGCCCCTCGAGCACGACCGGGAGCTGGCGCAAAAGCTCATCGCCCGCCATATGGCCGCAGGTGTCGTTGACGAGCTTGAACTGGTCGAGGTCGAGATAGAGAAGCGCGTGGGGCTCTTCTGCGTCGGCGCCCGCCAGCACTCTTGCCAGGCGGCGTTCCAGTTCTGCCCGGTTGACGAGGCCGGTGAGCGAGTCATGGGACGCCTGATGCCCGAGCGCCTTGGCTTCGCGGCGCTCGCTGATGTCGTAGCAGACACCCACGAAGCGCCGCGCCTCGCCGGCCTCGTCGTACAGGAAGCGCCCGAACACCGACAGCCAGCGCACCTCGCCATCGTCGGCGCGGACGATACGGTATTCGGAAGCATAGCGCGTGCGGTTCTGTTTCGCTTCCTCGATAGCCCGTTGGACCCCCCTCCCGATCGTCTGGGTGGACGCGCTCCCACTGCATCTCCACCGTGGCTTCGCCGCCAAGGACGAGCTGGTAACCGAGGATCCGGAAGTAGGTCTCGGACCAGATCGCCTTGCCGGTGCGGAGATCCGAATCCCAGGTGCCCATCTCCGTGCCGTGGATGGCCAGGCTCAGCCGCTCCTCGCTGTCGCGCAGCGCCTCTTCCGAGCGCTTGCGTTCGGTGATGTCGATACATGAGCCGATGTAACCCTCGAAGCCCCCGGACGTCATCCGCGGTCTGCCGGTATCGAGGACGCAGCGGTAGTCGCCGTCGTGCCGGCGCAGCCGGTACTCCATCTCGAACGGGCGGCGCGCGTCGAACGCGTCGACGTAGGTGCCGAGGCAGCGCGCGCGATCGTCTGGGTGGACCCCTTCGAACCAGCCGTCGCCCAGCTCCTGTTCCAGACTGCGGCCGGTGAAGTCCAGCCACGGCTGGTTGAAATACGTGCATCGCCGGTCGGTATCCGATATCCAGATCAGGACCGGGGCCGTGTCGGCGAGGCCGCGAAAACGCGCCTCGCTCTCGCGCAGCGCGGCCTCGCCGCGTTTGAGTTCGTCGATGTCGAGCAGCACCAGCACCGCCCCGTCGATCTTGTTTTCGGCCGTGCGGTAGGGATGGATGCGCAGGAAGTAGCAGCGGCCGGCGCGATCCCGGACCTGAACCTCGTCGATGACTTCGACGATGAGGGCCTCGAGATCGGGGAGGTCCACGTTGGCCCTGAAATCCCCGATGGGCCGGCCGAGATCGGCGGGCAGGAGGTTCATGATCTTGCGCGCCGGCGGCGTCAGCCGCCGGATCCGCAAGTCCGGCCCCACCATGACCACCGGGAGGTTGGCGCTGGTGAGCAGGTTCTGGAGATCGTTGGTGGTCTGGTTGAGCTCCAGGTTGCGGTGCTGGAGCTGCTCGTTGACGGTAGACAACTCCTCGTTAGTCGACTGCAACTCCTCCTTGGCGGTCTCGAGTTCTTCGTTGGTGCTCTGCAGTTCCTCGTTCGAGGAGAGGATCTCCTCGTTGGCCGAGCGCAGCTCCTCGTTGGAGGCGTCCTGCTGCTCGATGAGCGATTGCAGGTAGTCGCGAGTGGAGGCCAGCTCCTGGCGGAGCTGCCCGGTCTCGCTTCCCGGATCGGTATGCCCCTCGTGCCCCGCCGGGGCCACCACGGACGAATGCGCCCTCGCATGAAACCAGCGGTCGAGGCGTGCGCGCCACCCGGAGGGCCGTTCAAGCCCGGTGGACCGATTCGGTCCGCCGGCTTCCTCAAAGAGCTGCGAGCGAGGACTGGCCGTGCAGCGCCATGCGGCGCAGGATGCGCCGCCGGATCGTGGTATCGCGGTACTGGGAGAAATCGACCCCGGTCGCGCCTTTGACCGCGCCGAGCACACTCCGAAAGTGGTCCTCGCTCTCGGGTTGCATCGTCTCGACCGGCTCCCGCGCGAGGTAGGGGTGGATGCCGATCTCGGCGAGCCGCCGCGCGATTCCCTCGGGCGGCAACACGAAGTCCACCGCGCCGTTGCCGATGGCGCTTTGCGGCATGCCGCCATGGCGCGCCGAGCCCGGCTCCTGGGCGAAGGTGATCCCGCCCACCGACTTGATTTCGATGAGCCCGAGAGTCCCGTCCGAGCCCGTGCCCGAAAGCACGACGCCGATGGCCTGGGCCTGCTGGGCCCGCGCCAGCGAGCGCAGGAAGTGATCGACCGGCAGGTGCGGGCCGGGCGATTCTTCGCGCGGGGTGATGTGCAGCAAGCCCTCTGCGATCGCCATGCTGGTGTTGGGCGGGATGATGTAGACTTGATCGGGTTCGACGAGAAGCCCCTGGCTCGCCTCGACGACCGGCATCCGGGTGCCTCGCGCGAGGAGATCGGTCAGGCGGCTCTCGTGGCGGGGGTCGAGGTGCTGGACCAGCACGAAGGCCATCCCGGTCTCTGCCGGCAGACGGGCGAGGAACTGGGTGAAGGCCTCGAGACCCCCGGCGGAAGCGCCAATCCCGACGATCGGGAACGGGCTTTCCGGCCCGACCTCGTCCGGGGACGGGGCCTGATCAGGGATTTCCTTAGATTCCAAAGGGATCTCTCGTGACATGGGTGCCGACCGCTGGCGCGAACTCACGTTATCATAGCCCCCCCGAGGTTGCTGCAAGCCGCTGTCGGCGGCCTGGAAGGCGTCGAGCGCCTATTCGGGTTTCTTGTCCACGGCCTGCACTGGCGAAAATTCTCTGAACCGCCGGACCGTCGTAATTCGGAAAACCACCCGCGATATTAGGAAAAAAACGTCAAAACGGGTCAAATCTTTTTATTTATTAACATGCGCGCTATGGTTTTACCATGGCTTGTGCATTGAATTCCGTGATGCTTGGTACCAACGTAATAAATCCCGCAAAAATGGGGCCGTAAACGATATTTTACGCGAACAGATTCGCAAATTTGAACACCCGAAAATGCTTAAGTAATTGCCATTCGGGTGTGACTTTTTTTTACGCTTGATCGAGCATCAAAGTGCATCTACAATTTAGCGATGATTACATGGGATGAATCGAAGCGCACGAAAAAACCTTGCCAGGCACGGCATCGATCTGGCGGAACTGGAGAGGGCATTCGATTTTCCGATGGTCACGGTGGAAGACGACCGGCTCGCCTATGGCGAACATCGGCTGCAGAGCTTGGCCTTCTGGCGCGGACGCGTGGTTTTCCTGGTCTGGACGGAGCGGCACGACGCCGCCCATTTGATTTCCTGCCGCTATGCCGACAAAAACCAAACCCGACACTACTTCGCCCAAGTTCAGCCCTGAGCAAGTCGCCGCCGCCCTTTCGTCCGCGCCCGAAGCGACAGTTCCGGACAATATCGACTGGAACCGGGCCATGATTACGGAAGGGGGTGGAGTCGAAGCGACTCTAACCAGCTTGCGCCGCAGGCGCGGGCCCAACAAGCGCCCTGCCAAGGAACAGGTAGCCATCCGCTTTTCCCCCGAAGTTCTGGCCTATTTCCGCGCTCAAGGACGGGGTTGGCAAACCCGCATCGATGAGGCACTGAAGGAATTTATCAAATCACATCCACCCACCGGCTAGGCGAAGTCGCGAAATAAGGTTTGGAGATTACATAGAAAGCATGGCCCGGCGATCCATGCGTATATGTGGATGACCAATCCTGTCCATCTGCTGGCGACACCTGAATCCGGCCATGAGCCATCGTACAAAAAATTTTCGACCCTATCAATTCCAACCATTCAAAAAGGCATTTTTGCAGATTCAGGGACTTTGGTTTTCGGAAATTCTGTCCACCGAATGGTTGGCCCGTATTGGCTGTTTCGGTATACGAGATCGAATCTTTACGCCGTTGTTGGTTTTACAATCCTTTCTGTTTCAAGTACTCAGCGCCGACGGCTCCTGTAAACCAGCCGTGGCTCGGGTGTTGACCGGGCGATTGCAACAAGAACAACCGCCGAATACTGTAAATACCGCTCCGTATTGCAAAGCGCGGAAAAGGCTGCCGTTGGCACCCCTGAAAGAGGCGGTAGCGGAAATCGGACAAAAACTGCATCAACCCAAAATCCAGTCGCGGATTTTGGGCAAAATCCCAGACTTCTCATTCCAGGCAAAAGCAGATATGCTTGATCCGGCGTTTCCGGCGAACGATCACCGAGTTTCCGACACCGGAGGCTGCCCGGAATCTGCATAACGGAAAGGCTATGCCCAGACCAACCATTTTGCTCGTCGACGACGTTCCAGAAAATATCGATGTCCTGAACGGTATTCTTAAGGACCGGTACAAAATCAAGGTAGCCCTGAACGGAACGAAGGCGCTCGAGATCGCCAAGGCCGGCATCCCGCCGGACTTGATCCTACTCGATATCATGATGCCCGGAATGGACGGCTACGAAGTCTGTCGGCGACTCAAGAGCGATTTCGCAACCCGCAGAATTCCGGTGATATTCGTAACCGCCATGGACGATATCGACGATGAAGCGCGGGGATTCGAACTGGGGGCGGTCGACTACATCACCAAACCGGTCAGTCCGGCCATCGTTCAAGCCCGCGTTGAAACCCAGTTGGCGCTCTATGATCGGAGCCGAATGCTGGAAAACCGGGTTCGCCAGCGGACCGCCGAGCTGAATGAAAGCCGCTTGCAGATCATCCAGCGCCTGGGTCGCGCCGCGGAATACAAGGATAACGAGACCGGCCTGCATGTGGTGCGGATGAGTCATTATTCCAAGCTGATCGGGCTCGCGGCCGGGATGAGCGAAGACGAAGCCGAACTGCTGCTGAATGCCGCTCCGATGCATGATATCGGCAAGATCGGTATTCCCGACCGGATTTTGCAGAAATCCGGGGAGCTCGACGTCGCCGATTGGGAAATCATGCGCAGGCATCCGGAGATCGGCGCGGAAATTCTGGGCGAACATAGTTCGGAACTCTTGAACCTGGCTCGCCAGGTCGCGTTGACGCACCACGAAATGTGGAACGGACAAGGCTATCCGGAAGGACTCAAAGGCGAGGAAATTCCTTTGGCCGGACGGATCGTCACATTGGCCGACGTGTTCGACGCGTTGACCACCGAACGGCCCTACAAGAAGGCCTGGACAGTCGAAAAGACTTTGGAATTCATTCAGAAGAAAAGCGGCGTGATATTCGATCCGTGGCTCGTGGAAGTCTTTCTCGGAATTGTCCCGCAAATTCTGGAGATCAAGGAAAGGTATCGAGAAGAAGTGCCGGCTGAATAAAATTGACCGATCAAGAGGACGCTGAGAATCGAAACCCGCGGGCGACAAAGAACCAGGAGACCGGTTCGATCTTCCGAAAATCACGTATACTACGGTTTCGATTGCTCCAAGGAGATTGACCAATGCCTACCTATGATTATCGCTGCAACGCAACCGGTGAAGTATTCGAGGTTAAACACCGCATGAACGAACGTTTAAGCACTTGGGGAGAATTGTGTGAGCAGGCCGGGTTCGATCCCGGTGAAATCGCTTGGGATTCCCCGGTCACGCGGCTGGCCACGGGCGGACAGGTGGTTAAGAGCTCCAGTCTCGGAGAACGGGAATCGTCCTGCGGAGCGGGTGCCTGTGGCCGCGGAATGTGCGGTATGAATTGAATTACGAACGGACGATGGAAGATGGAAGACGTGGCGATGAAACAGCCTCTGCTACTCGTGGTTTTCTGGGGATTGTTGTGGACGGCGCCCGAAGTTTCGGCCCTGACCGTGGTCGCGAAGGAAGAAGAACCCTTCATCAGCCGCAAGCTGCCGGGTCAGGGGCTCTCGGCAACCATTGTAAAAAGCGCGTTGGAGCGCGCGGGTTATCCGGTTACCTTCGCATTCGAAACCTGGCCGCGCGCCTACGAAGGCGCGGAAATCGGAGTCTACGATATCGTTGGTTCGATCTGGTATACGGATGAACGGGCCCGGGAATTCGAGTTCAGCGATCCTTACCTGATGCACGAAATCAAGTTTATTAAGCGCAAGTCGGACCAGGACATCAAATTCGATTCGCTGGATGATCTCGACGGATTGGTGGTCGGAACGCTCCAAGACTACGCATACGATGATGAATTTCTCAAGTCCCGGAAATTTATCAAGGTGCCGCAGAATTATCTGTTGCAGAATCTTCTCAAGCTCTCGCTCGGGGAAATCGATCTGACCCTGGATGAGGAGCGCAAAATCCGCTATCAGCTTAACCAGTTCATGAAGAGCAGCGTCAAGGATTTGGAATTTCTGCCGAAACCTTTAATCCGTCGCGGAACCCACATCGCGGTCAGCCGTTCCCATCCGGAGCACGAAAAAATCATCGATGCGTTCAACCGTGCGATCCAGGCCATGAAAGCTGACGGGAGCTACGAGAAAATTCTTCGGGAATTCCGTTATTAGAACGGTCTGTCCCGGATGTCGGCCAATCAGCGCGATCAGGCGCACGCCTGTCCCGCCACCGGCCCGGCCTGCCGAAATCAATGTCGAGAAAGCTGATTATCGTACTCTTGGTCGGCGGGATCCTTTATTACTGGCAGCAACGCAGCAATTTTGCGATCGACCAGTCGAAAATACCCGATCTCGGACTGGTGTATCAGGAAGACCTTTCCATCGGAAACCCTCCGATTCAGGGAGCCCTCGGCGAATCCTTGCCCAGTAATGAGCACTGCCACACGATTCGAGGCCGACTACCCCGGGTTCCGCCTGTGCGAAATACTCCAGCACCTGCTTGCGTCGAAGCGCCTTTTTCACAATCTCTCCTGCCTCCGTAATCCCGTACACATGAAAAACATTCTTTG
>JAKEEL010000170.1 GCA_022616595.1 Methylococcaceae bacterium | reverse complement strand
CTGTTCTTTCCGGGTCGCTTGGGTTTGCTTGTTCATCTTTGTCCTCCGATTGCTTCGGTTTGAAAGTCGGAGGATAACCCAAGTGACCCTGCATAGTTTCTGCGATCGTGAAAAAGCGGCGATCCCTTGGCAGCCGCCGAGTCGCTGAACGCGGCAGAGATTATACCCGTCCGACTCCGAAAATCGGCTTTTTCGTTTTCCTCGATCTACCTGCTGCTCCGGTACTTTTCGACCGCCAACATCACGAGTCCCAAAGTCAATACGCCAACACCGAGCCAAAAAAGACCCGGCGGGTAGACCGTTTTGCCGAGGCTTTCCCCGTATTCGATAATTTCGCGGCAGCTTCCGGCCGTGCTGTAGAGACAGCGGAAACCGGGACCGATGGTCGGGTCGGATTCGCCCAAAGTGATGACCAGTTGCTGTGCGATTACCCGATAGAACGAATGCCACCAAAGGATTGCCACGGAAAGGATGAGCACCCCGATTTGAATCGTAATGATCGCCAGGTTTTTCATACGAACTCGGAGGCCGGTGTCATTGTGGTTATCTTAAACCTCTGTCGCAACTTCGGGGGCCACGACATTTATTCGCACTTCTTGCGGGCGACCGTGTCTCTGAGGTAGACAGGAAGCGCCTGTTCCGGCGCGACCGCGAGTTGCTTCAAATAGCCGTCCTGTCCCAGAAGCGCGACCGAGGACGCGTGCGGGTAACATTCCGGATCGATATGGTCTACGCGGTCATTCAGCCTTTCGGTCAGAATATCGCGATAGGCGGCCCATCCGCTTCCCAGGCCCGCACCTTTTCCGATTCTCGCTCCCGAGAACTGTACCTCAATGGCCGGGAGTACCGCTTCTTTTCCGGCCAGGCGCGCGAGACCCTCCGAATCCTTCTGATAAACCCCCCAGTACACTTCGCCCATGCGCGCATCGAGCGCGGTAAAAATCGTCGCACAATCGCTGGATTCCAGATAATGCTGGGCCAGCGACGCCAGCGTCGAAACCGGCACCACGGGCAGATCGGCGCCCAGCGCCAGGCCTTGAATTATCCCCGCGGCAATACGGACTCCGGTGAACGAACCGGGGCCCCGCCCGAACGCAAGCGCATCCAGGTTTCCAAGCGCGAATCCGGCCTCATCGAGCAGCGAATCGACCATCGGCAGGATCAGGCGGGTATGTTCCCGCGGCGCAACGCGAAATCGTTCCAGTATTCCGCCGTCCACGAGCAGGGCGGCGGAGCACGCTTCGGTGGCGGTCTCTACGGCGAGAATCTTCATCCCGGTCCAGGCTGCGGAATGGCTTTGAAAAAGGATTCGACATCTTCGATCGACCGGGTTCTCCGCATCGGCGGCAGACTGTCCAGGAATACCCGGCCATAGGATCGCTTCAGCAGCCGGGGATCGCACAACACGAACACGCCGCGGTCGTCGACATCCCGGATCAGACGGCCGACCCCCTGTTTCAACGCAATCACGGCCATCGGCAATTGGAAACTTTCAAAGGGATTTTCTCCGCGCCGGCGAAGGTTGTCCAAGCGCGCCTGCATGACCGGATCTCCGGGGGATGCGAAGGGAAGTTTGTCGATGATAACACAGGACAGCGCATCGCCGCGCACATCGACGCCCTCCCAAAAACTGGCGGTTCCCAATAGAACCGAGTTACCGGCTGTCTTGAACTGTTCGATCAGAATCGCCTTCGGCTGACTGCCCTGGACCAGCAAGGGATATTCGATTCGCGGCTCGAGTATTTCCGCGGCTTCTCTCAGCGCTCGATGGCTGGTAAACAGAAAGAATGCGCGCCCCTTGCTGGCCTTCAGAACCGGTATCGCGGTCTCCACCACGGCACTTACGTACTGCGGGGATGCCGGATCCGGGAGATTTCGCGGATGATAGAACAAGGCCTGGCTTGAAAAATCGAAGGGGCTGTCCCAGACAGCGTCGCGAGCATGCTTCAAACCCAATGCCGATTTGAAATGATCGAAGTGCTTGGATACGGTCAGGGTCGCGGAGGTAAAAATCCAGGTGGCCCGGCGCTCCGACATCAAATGTTCGAATTCGTGCGCGATTTCAAAGGGCGTTCGGTTCAAGGTAAATGTTCGTTTATGCGTCTCGAACCAGCGGATCCAGTCACTGCCGTTTTCCTCGAGCAACTTTTTCAGGTTGGTCTCGACTTCAGCGCAGCGCCGCCAGCACGATTCCAACCCTTTGGTGCGCTCGGAAGCCGGCTCCAAGACATCTTTCAGGCTCCGGAGCCGGGCCAATACCCGGTTCAAGCCCCGCGAAATGTCGGGTTTACCCGCAATCTCCCTCCATGCGCCGCGCCGCGCCGCTTCGCCGAACGCAAGCCGCGCATCCAGGACCGACTGTTCCAGCTCTTCGGCCGCGCTGCGCAAGCGGGGCATATCCGGGGCTCCTTGCAAATGTTCCGTGACTACATCCCGGCTCAGGTCATTGATCTGCCGGGCGCTGACCGAAAGACCCAAAAAGCGGGACGCGGTATCGTACAACTGATGCGCTTCATCGACGATAATCACCTCGGCCTTCGGCAACAACTCACCGAATCCATCATCCCGCAAGGCCCAGTCGGCGCACAGCAAATGGTGGTTCACGACAAGAATTTCGGCATCCTGCGCCTTGCGCCGGCTTTTGACCAGGAAGCATTCCTGGTATTCGGGGCAGTCCTGCCCGAGACAGTTGTCCGCGGTCGAGGTGACCAGGTACCAAAGGGGTGAATTTTCAGGAACGCTCGCGACTTCGGCAACATCGCCGCTTCGGGTTTTCCCGGCCCAGCGCCGGATAAGATTGAGGGCTTTGGAATCCTCGCGGCTGAAGCCGAGTCCGGATTCCAGGGTGTTCGACAGACGGTAGCGGCAAAGATAATTGCTCCTGCCCTTGAGCAGGGCGGCCTGGAACGAGACCGATAAGCTTGCTCGAATCAACGGGATGTCTTTCGTGAATAACTGGTCCTGAAGGTTTCGGGTTCCCGTCGACAGGATCGTGCGTCTCTGCGAAAGTATCGCGGGGACCAGATACGCGAATGTTTTTCCGGTTCCGGTTCCGGCTTCCGCGATGAAATGGTCTCCGGAAGCGATGGCCGCGGCGATCGTTCTGGCCATTTCCAATTGCGAGGCACGCGGCCTGAATCCGGAAATCACGCGGGACAGGGGGCCTTTTTCTGCAAAAATGGAATCGAGATCAGGCATGATCCGGTCGTCGCGGCCGCGCGACTCGGGTTGGGTTCTTTGGTGAGCGGGCAAAGCCGTGTCCGGGTTCGGAGATCGCGAAGTTGGTGTCATTCGCGAGGCCCCAGTGCCAAGACGCGCAATTCAACCACCGATTTCGTCGATCAAGCCTTCTTCGCGGGTCCAGACCAGCCTCCCGATGATCCGAAAACGAGCGACCGAGAGCGCACCGCGCTTCTTTTGCGCGAGGCTGGATTGGTCGATATATTCAAGCAACTCTTGGCGGTCGGCTTCATAAATCTCATAGGTCTCATAGTTCTGGTCCAGTAACACCAATACCAGGCTGTCCCATTCCTGGTTCGCTTTGATCTGGCCGATGCGCTGACCCGTGCGCGATTCGTCGAAAATGCTGCGGCCCTTGATCTGGATTCGCTTCCCGCTCCGGGTCAGCGCGTCGAATCCCCGTCCGCGATCCGGGCAAATCTGCAAGCCCAGAAGTTGACACGCATCGTGTTCCGCAATCTCGCTGCTGATACCGGCCAAGGTTTTTCCGGTTGCCAGGCGGTAATCCGTCGCGAGTTTACGCGCTTGGGCAATCAACTTGTCAACCGAATAAATCGACACAAAGAATCCTTCGATAATTTCTAGTGCCGGAGACTCGCGGAAACCCGGTCACGGCATCTATCGGTCCGCTTCTTCAAGCGCCCGGGCCGCTCCGTCCGGATCTCCCAACAGGCGCTTGGACTCCGCGATTATCCGCCAGTTTTCCTGTTTCAGGGCGTGGTCTCCGGAAGCCAGTGTATTGGATTTACGGGCCAGATCGAGCGCGAGGCGCGGTTGATTCTGTTCCAGTCTCAGCGCAGCCATTTCATGCCAGAGCCTGGCATTCCTGGGTTGAATTTTGATCGCCCGCTCCAGCGTGGCCACCGCGGAATCGAGCCGCCCGGATTGACGTTCGCTCTCGGCGGTGTCCAGCAAGGCAATGACCGCAGGGGGGGATTGGACTGCGGGGACTTCATGAACGCTCGGCTCTTTCGGAACATACACCTCGGCAGGCGGGGTTGCCGGCCGGGTTTCGGCGGCGGGCGGTTCGGGCGGGCGGTAACGTTCCTTGTGCGGCGGCGCAAGGGGACGTTCATAGCTGGTACAGGCGGCCAGGCTCACCAGAGCCAGAACGATAGGCAACTTGCGTTTTCGGTTCATCGCTTGTTCGGCCCCTAATTAGTGTTCATCCGGAAACACCCGCCCATGGGCTGTTTCCTTGGCGGAACCGGAAAATGTGATTTTCCGGTTCGTTGCATTTTCAATGACATGAAGCCATTGAAAATGCCGGCTCATCCTGAGCCGGGATAGTTTTCGTTCGTTTCCGAACGAAAACTAACTAAAACCAGTCCTCATACCACGGCTTGGATTCTTCCTTTGACATATTCACGCATGGAGCGACCGCGTCCGGAGCGGATCCAGAAATAAAAGGATATTCTACCGCATTTTTGCACCCTTCATCGGCGCGCAATCCCGACTTTCGGTCGATCCAGACCCATTCGATGGATTCGGGCGGAATCAGGTCGACCGGCTGCTTGCTGGCATCCCGCATCAGCCTTGACCAAACCCTCAAAGCGCCCGAACTGCCGGTCAATCCGGTCGGTTTGTTATCGTCCCGGCCGATCCACACCACCCCGAGATAGTCACCGGAAAAACCGGCGAACCAACTGTCCCGGAGGTCGTTCGTGGTTCCGGTCTTGCCGGCCACATTGTAGTGGCGCGGGATCATTGAATAAACCGAGCGCCCGGTTCCCTCGCGCATGACGTTTTGCAACAACACATTGGTTAGAAACACCGCGGCGGGATCGACGGTCTGGGTCACGGTCAAGGGATAGCGCTGCAACGGCGTCCCGTCGCTCGCGATCACTGAGCGGATTGCACGCAACGGCGTTTTGAATCCGTCTCCCGCGAGCGTCTGATACATCTGAGTCACCTCGAGCGGGGATAATTCCAATGCGCCGAGCAGGATCGAGGGATATTTTGCGACATCGCGCTCGATTCCAAGGTTGTGCAGGGTCTTCACGACGCGGCCGATGCCAACATCGAGCCCGAGACGAATCGTGGCCAGATTATAGGAATTGGTCAGGGCTTGATGCAAACTGACGGGACCGTGTTCCCTCTTGTCGAAATTGCGCGGAGCCCATAATTTCCCGCCACTCTGCATTCGAATTCCGCTATCGTCGAGTTCTGTGACGACATTGTACCTGCGGGAATCTTCGAGCGCGGTCAAATACACCGCGGGCTTGACCAATGAGCCGATCAAACGCTGTATATCGAGCGCCCGGTTGAGTCCCGCGAAACGCGGGTCCCGCCCGCCGAGGAGGGCGACGATATCTCCGCCTTCGCGGCTGGTCACCACGCCGGCAATTTGCAATTGGCTGGTCCGGTTGCTTTTTTCAAGGTCTCGGAGCGTCCGAGCCGCGTTGTATTCCAAGGCTTCCTGTACAGGCACTTCGAGCGTGGTCAGAATCTGCAGGCCTTCCGAAGTCAAATCTTCGTCCCGGTACTGCTCTTTAAGCTGGCGGCGTACCAGATCCATGAATGCCGGATACTGGGTCGTCGCGCGCCGTCCCCGGTAACTGACTTCGAGAGGCTTTTGCTTCGCGCTTTCGGCCTGAGCCGGGGTGATCAGTTCAAGGGCCACCATCCCGTCGATCACCAAGTTCCTGCGTTGCCTCGCGCGTTCCGGCTGGCGGCGCGGATCATAATACGAAGCGCCTTTGACCAGGCCGACCAGCAAGGCCGTCTGATGGAGTTCCAAATCGCCGAGCGAGCGATCGAAGTAATACCGGCTCGCGAGACCGAAGCCGTGGATTGCACGCCTGCCTTCCTGCCCCAGAAAAATTTCATTCAGATAGGTTTCGAGGATCTCGTCCTTGGAATATCGGGTCTCCAAAATAATCGCGATCAGGGCTTCATTGACTTTCCTCCCCCATTCCCGGTCCGAACTCAGATAGAAATTCTTGGCCAACTGCTGGGTAATGGTACTTCCGCCCTGCACCACGCTGCCCGCGCGAATATTCGCGAACACCGCACGCGCGATGGCTTTCAGCGAAATTCCATGGTGCGCATAAAAATCCCGGTCCTCGGTCGCCAGCAAGGCCTGAATCAGGGTCTTCGGAACCTGATCCAGCTTGACCAGGACTCTGTCTTCGTTATGGGCCGGATAAAAACTGCCGATCTGGGCGGGATCCATGCGCAATATCGCAATATTCCGCCCGCCGTTCAATTCGCGGATCGACTGGACCGCGCCATTCGAGAACTGAACCATGATCCCGTGTCCCGGCTGAGCTTGATCCCAGAATCTGAAAGAACGGGTCTTGACCCTGAATTGCCGTCCACTTCTGTCATAGGTTCCCTCGGTGGACAAGGAGGGGTCCCTTCGATAACGCAACCGCTGCACCACGCTTTCGAAGCCCGCGGGAGTCAGGGGCAAACCCGCATACAACTCAACCGGACTCGCATAAACGTGCGCCGGAATGGCCCAGCGTTTGCCTTCAAACAGACGCTTAACCGTGCTATCGAGATAGCCGACGTAAAGCAGAAGAATCAGTAGAGGAATCACTAGAACCAAGAAAATCAGAAGCTTTGGAACGCCGCGCCAATATCTTGAACGAATATCCCTCTTTAAGACCCTTTTTCCGGAATTGTTTCTTGTTTTACGTTTCATATCGACGCTCGAAATGACTGAATAACATCACTGGTACCCTTACTGGCTCTGCTGGCGGATTTCTTAATCGAAGTAACAAAAAAAGCTTGTTCTCTTTTCGTTCTTGTTGTAGTCTATTGGAGAACGTTTCGAGAACGCGAGACAAACCCTTGTATACAGAACAGTCCCTGACACGCCGCCAACAGGAAATTTACGAATTCCTGGTAGAGCATCACCTGGCATTCTCAAGACCGCCGACCCTGGACGAATTATGCGGCGCATTGGGAATGAAGTCGCGTGGCTCGCTCCACAAACAAATTCAGGCCTTGGTCGACGCGGGCCTGATCGAACCCGCCAACGGAAAACAGCGCGGGATTCGCCTCACAGAGCCGGCTCGCCAATCCGAGCATAGAATCCCGATGATGGGTTTTATCGCGGCCGGCCATCCGATCGAAGCGATCGAAAATCCGGAATGGATGGACATTCCCGATATGCTGAAAGGGCAGGGTTCGTGCTATGTCCTGCAGGTCAAAGGGGATTCCATGGTTGATGACGGCATTCTCGACGGGGATTGGGTCGTGATCGAACGCCGCACCCACGCCAGAGACGGCGAAATTGTTGTCGCGCTGATCGAGGGGATGGATGCCACTTTGAAGCATATCGAGCAACGGCCCGGCGAAATCATTCTCCACCCCGCGAATTCGAGCATGGAATCGATGCGTTATCCAACCGATCGAGTCGAGATACAAGGCGTATTGGTCGGGCAAATGCGCAGTTATCGAAATCGATGATTCAACTATGGCGGGAGCAAAATTTGAAAGTCATATGGTCGGTCAAAGCTGGAAATCCGAACACTAAATCGTAAGCGAAAATTCATGCAATTCAGGAGATTCCAAAATGTCAACACCCATTCACATGAGAGATCAGGTCAAAGACCGAATCAATACCATTATGCAGGAAAGCGAACACATAAGCTTCGATGATTATGCCCAAACGGCCGTCATGGTGCTGATAGTCTTCGTTTTCCTTACATTCGGGCTGTCATGGTAGGAGCCGACAAAAGGTTCTGTCCACGATACCGGCAAAATCGGCTTAGCGGGAGATCAGATTCAGAAACTCGGAACGCGAACTTAAGTGTTCCCGGAATATGCCCAGCATAACCGAGGTCGTCATCACGGAATTTTGTTTCTCGACACCGCGCATCATCATGCATAGATGCTTCGCCTCGATCACGACGGCCACGCCTTTCGCTCCGATTGCGGTTTGAATAGCGTCGGCAATTTGTTTGGTCAGTTTTTCCTGGATCTGCAGTCTGCGACCATACATATCCACGATTCGAGCGATTTTGGACAATCCGAGCACCTTGCCGT
>JAKEEL010000169.1 GCA_022616595.1 Methylococcaceae bacterium | reverse complement strand
GTACTGGTTTTTTTAGAAGGTACTCATTGACCGCGATGCCCCTCGCCGCGCCTGGATATCGAGCTGAATACCTCGCAGGCGGAGCCGGCCAAGGTTTTCTGCGCCGCCGCGCATTCTGGAACCGTGCGGCCGCTTGGCTGCTGTGCGCCGCCGCCGCGACCTCGGTCGTGGTCACCGCGGGCATCGTCTATGTGTTGATCCGCGATTCGATCCCCTTTTTCCTGCAGGTCTCGCTTGGCGAATTCCTGACCGACACCCAATGGACACCCGTATTCGAAAACGCGCACTTCGGCGTGATGACCCTGGTATCGGCCACCCTGACCGTGGCCGGCATCGCGTTGAGTGTGGCCATCCCGGCCGGATTGGGACTCGCGATCTATCTCAGCGAATATGCGCGTCCCGGGCTGCGTGAGACCGTCAAGCCCTTCCTCGAATTGCTGGAAGGGGTGCCCACCGTGGTGTACGGCTTTTTCGCGTTATTGTTCGTAACTCCGCTGTTGCAGTCGGTAATCCCCGGTTTGTCGGGGTTCAATCTGCTCGCGCCGGGTCTGGTCATGGGTATCATGATCCTGCCCTATACCGCATCGGTCAGCGAGGATGCGATGCAGAGCGTTCCGATGGGCTTGCGCGAGGCCGGCTACGCCTTGGGCTATTCGCGTTTCCGCGTCGCGACGAGGGTGGTGATCCCGGCGGCATTCTCGGGGATCACCGCGGCTTTCATCCTGGGCATGTCCCGCGCCATCGGCGAGACCATGGCGGTCACCATCGCCGCCGGACAGAATCCGAACTTCGGCTTCAATCCGCTGGAGGGAGCCGCCACGATCACCGCCTATATCGTGCAGATGTCCATGGGCGATCTGCCGCATGGCTCGATCGCGTACCAGTCGGTATTCGCGGCCGGTCTGGTACTTTTTCTGATCACCCTGCTGTTCAATCTGATCGGTTTCTACCTGCGCCGGCGATTCCGCGAGGTGTACTGATGTCCGATCCACAATCGCAAATCACCGAGCAATCGCAACTCACACGTATCGTTACCGCGAATCGCCGCACCGATGTCGTGATGGCCGGCATCGGTATTCTGGTGCTTGCCGCGGCCACGATCATGCTGGCCGGCGTCATGATCGACTTGGTGTCGAGCGGTTGGGCGCGCCTTGGCCATGCGGATTTTTACACCAATTTTCCCTCGCGCCATCCGGAAAAGGCCGGCATTCTTTCGTCCATGGTCGGCACCAGCTTGGTCATGCTGGTGACCGCAGTGATCGCGATTCCGCTCGGCGTGGCCGCCGGTCTTTATCTCGAGGAGTATGCGGCGAAGAACTGGCTCACGGACCTCATCGAGATCAATGTCAGCAATCTGGCGGGAGTTCCTTCCATCATTTACGGATTGCTCGCGCTGGGACTGTTCGTCTACGGTCTGGATCTCGGCGAGACCGTTCTGACCGCGGGCTTGACGCTGGCCCTGCTGATCCTGCCGGTGATCATCGTAGCCACGCGCGAGGCAGTACGCGGTATCCCGTCGGACCTGCGCGAGGCGGCCTACGGTCTGGGAGCCGACAAGTGGCAGGCGGTGCGGATGTACGTACTGCCCGCGGCGCGTCCCGGCATCCTGACCGGTGTGATCGTTGGACTCGCGCGTGCGATCGGCGAGGCGGCACCGGTCATCACCATCGGTGCGTTGACATTCATCGCGTTCCTGCCCCCCGCGCCGGTCCAGTCCGAGTGGCCCTTCATCAATTTCGAGTGGTTGAACAGTCCTTTCACGGTCATGCCGATCCAGTTGTTCAATTGGGTATCGCGCCCGCAGGCGGCGTTTCATGTGAACGCCGCGGCGACCGGTGTGGTGCTCATGGGAATGACGCTGGCCATGAATGCTTTGGCGATTTTTATCCGCCTGCGCCTGCGCCGGGTGCCTCGCTGACCAACCAATCGCAAAGAATTTCGATCGTGCGGAGAAAAGTAAAAAAGCTCATGAACGATGCGATCCGAACCGAGTCCGATGCCTTCGACCCGGCACAGACTGCCGAAGCGCCTGCGGCCCATGTCCTGCCGCTGCGGGCCGAGGTGCGCGGGCTGAATTTCTGGTACGGAGAGGTGCAGGCTCTGAATGCGGTCGACCTGCCGGTGCCGGACTGCAAGGTCACCTCCCTGATCGGGCCGTCTGGTTGCGGCAAAAGCACCTTGCTGCGCTGTTTCAACCGCATGCACGACCTGTATCCGGGCAACCGCTACGGCGGCGAGATCCTGCTTTACCCGGAACAGCGCAATCTGATCGAGCTGGATCCCGGCCTGGTTCGGCTGCGCATCGGCATGGTGTTCCAGAAACCGAATCCCTTTCCGAAGTCGATCTATGAGAATGTCGTGGCCGGACTGCGCGTGCGCGGCATCCAGAACAAGAGCGTGTTGGAACTACGGGTCGAACAGGCACTGCGCGGCGCCGCGTTGTGGGACGAGGTCAAGGACCGCTTGCACGATTCCGCCTACAGCCTGTCGGGCGGCCAGCAGCAGCGCTTGTGTATCGCACGCGCGCTCGCGCCGCATCCGGAACTCTTGTTGCTCGATGAACCCACTTCGGCGCTGGATCCGATCGCGACGGCGCGGATCGAGGACTTGCTGACCGAACTGCGCGATACGGTGACAATCGTGATCGTCACTCATAATATGCAGCAGGCCGCCCGCATCTCGGATTTCACGGCCTATATGCATCTCGGCAGACTTGTCGAATACGGTTTGACCGAAGAAGTCTTCACCGCGCCGAAGCAACAGATGACCAACGATTACATTACCGGCCGGTTCGGCTGACCATTGCAATCAAGGAACACCCATGAGCGATAAGCATACCCTGCGGGTCTTCGACCAGGATCTGAAAGCCTTGAGTGACGAAGTAATCAATCTCGCGACCCGCGTGGAAGAGGAACTGGAAGGCGCGCTCACCGCACTGATCACCGGTGATTACGGTGCGGCGCAGGCCGTGATCGACGGCGACCGGCAGGCGGACGCTCTACAAGACAGGATCAACCGACACACCGCATTCACGCTCGCACGCCAGCAAGCTTTGGCCGATGATCTGCGCGCCATCCTGTCGGCCGCGCGCATCGCGCCGCATCTGGAGCGCATCGGCGATTACGCCAAAAATACCGCCAAGCGCACCCGTCGGCTGACACAGCCGATCGACGCCGAACTCGTGGCTCAGTACCGTTGGATGGTGACCCGAATCCAGTCGATGCTGCATCGCGTGATCGATGCCTACGCGAGGCACGACGCGCAGGCGGCCAACGTGGCCTGGACCGACGACGCCGAATTGGATGCCGTATACAGCCGCCTGTTTCTGAATCTGCTCGACAAGATGCGCAACGATCGCGCCGTGATTGAAGACTGCACGCAGCTCCTGTTCATCGCCAAAGGACTGGAACGAGCCGGGGATCACGTGACCGATATCGCCGAAGAGGTATACCTGATGGTGACCGGAACCGTATTGCAAGGTCCGCGGCCCAAGGTCGACGAAGCGGGTTAGATTCTGCTCGCGCATCGAATGGCCGGCCTGGTTTCCTTTATTTGGAGAACGTCGGACCTGTGATTATTTGCGCTGATTTCTGAGTCATGCGCCTGGATTCTCTTCCTCACTGATTCTGGGCCAAGCGGTGAGCACCGCCTGGACCAGAGCGGCCAGCGGGATCGCGAAAAACACACCCCAAAAACCCCACAAACCGCCGAAGAACAGGATTGCCACGATAATCGCAACCGGATGCAGATTGACGACCTCGGAAAACAACATCGGCACCAGAAAGACCCCGTCGAAGATCTGGATCACCGCGTACGCGATCGTGATATATACGAATTCGTCGCCAACCCCCCACTGAAAATAGGCGACGATCACCACCGGAAAAGTCACCAGCGTTGCGCCGACATAGGGGATGATCACGGATAAACCCATGCAGACCGCCAAAAGCAGTGCATAATTCAATTGCATGAATGAGAACGTGACGTAGCTGATCAGTCCGAGGATCAATACTTCGATGAACTTGCCGCGCACGTAATTGCCGATCTGAACATCCACCTCGAGCCAGACATTGGTAGATAAATGACGCTCGCGCGGAAGATATTGGACGAACCAGGCGATGATCCGTTCATTGTCGTTCAGAAAGAAAAACACCAGCACGGGTATCAGGATGATATAAACGATCAGCGTGATCAGCGAAAAAAATGAGGCTGCAGAAATGGATAGTAACTTCTGGGTATAACCGATCAGTTCCTGCCGCACGACCGCGAACAGTTCATCGATCTGTTCGACATTGATAAACTGGGGATATTGTTCCGGCAGTTTCATGACCTCCAGTTGCCCCCGACTGATCATGCTCGGCAGCTGTTCGAAGAGCTGGATGGTTTGTTGATAGAGAACCGGTAACACCGCGAACAAAATGAATATCAAAAAAGCCAGGAACGCGACATAGACAAGAAATACCGAGAGTCTTCTCGGAAATCCCTTGGCTTCGGAGAATGAGACCAGCCCTTCCAGCAAGTACGCGATCACGCCGGATGCAAAAACCGGCATCAGTATATCGGACAGGTAGATCACCAGGAAAAAGCCGAGGACCAGCAAAACCGCGAGCGATATTGCCTGGGAATTCGGGAATACCCGGCTGATCCAATCCTGGAAAAACTTGATGTTGGAAAATTCGCGGTCTTTATTTTTCATCCGCTATCGATTTCCGGATAAACACTATTCAATCCACAGCTTATCCACAGGCTTTCCACCGAAAAAACACAGCATATAGTGCTTGACTTACCCATAAAACACAGTCTATAGTGTTTTAAAGAATCAATCAACAAAGTTGCGGAAGCCCCGGTCCGCAATTTGGAGGAGACTTTATGGGAACAGAATCCACCGCTGTCGAACTCAGATCGACCCGTTTAATTCCCGCCGCAAGCGTTCCGAGCGCCGAAATCCATGCCGTCGCGCCGGGCGAAGTGCGCGTGATCCGCCGCAACGGCAAAGTGACCGCGTTCGACAGCAACAAAATCACGGTCGCGATCACCAAGGCCTTTCTTGCCGTGGAGGGAGGCAACGCCGCGGCGAGTACCCGGATTCACGATACTGTTCAGGAACTGACCACGCAGATCGTCAAGGCTCTGACCCGCAGAATGCCAGGAGGCGGAACGGTCCATATCGAGGATATTCAGGATCAGGTCGAACTCGCCATGATGCGGAACGGTCATCAGAAAATCGCCCGCGCCTATGTGCTGTATCGGGAAGAGCACAGCCGACTGCGCGCCGAAAAGCTCGCTTCCAAAACTGCGGAAACCGGCACAATGCTTCATGTGGTTCTGGAAGACGGCCGCCGGGCGCCCTTGGATACGGACCGCCTGTTGCAGATCATCGAAGAGGCCTGCACCGGTCTGACCGAGGTCGACAGCAACCTGATCCTCGCCGAATCCATGCGCAGTCTTTTCGATGGGGTTCCGGAAAAAGATGTCGCGCCGACTCTGGTCATGAGCGCGCGAACCCGGATCGAAAAAGAACCCAATTATTCCTATGTGACCGCGCGCCTGTTGTTGGACAGCATTCGTTGCGAAGCATTGACTTTTCTGTACGGCACCAAGACAAAGGCCTCGCAATGCGAAATGGAAAAGCGCTATCCGGACTATTTCGCCGATTATATCCATAAAGGCGCGGATCTCGAATTATTGGATCGGACGCTCACGCAATTCGATCTGGCAAGACTCGGACAATCCCTGGTCGCTGAACGCGATCTTCAGTTCAATTACCTGGGTCTGCAAACCCTGTACGACCGTTATTTCATTCATTGCAAGGAAACCCGTTTCGAACTGCCGCAGTCCTTTTTCATGCGGGTCGCGATGGGCCTCGCGATCAATGAGATCGACCGGGACGACCGCGCGATCGAATTCTACCATCTGCTGTCAAGTTTCGATTTTATGAGTTCGACCCCGACCCTGTTCAATTCGGGAACCCTGAGACCGCAGCTTTCATCCTGTTATTTGACCACCGTTCCCGACGATCTGGACGGCATATTTTCCGCGATCAAGGATGATGCCTTGCTTTCCAAATATGCGGGCGGGCTCGGCAACGACTGGACGCGTGTCCGCGCGATGGGCGCGCACATCAAAGGGACCAACGGCAAATCCCAAGGGGTGGTTCCGTTTCTGAAGGTCGCGAACGATACCGCGGTCGCGGTGAATCAGGGCGGCAAGCGCAAGGGCGCGATGTGCGCCTATCTGGAAACCTGGCATCTGGATATCGAGGAATTCCTCGAATTACGCAAGAACACCGGTGACGACCGGCGCCGCACGCACGACATGAACACCGCGAACTGGGTCCCGGATCTGTTCATGAAACGGGTCGCGATTGAGGCCGAGTGGACTCTGTTTTCACCGAATGATGTGCAGGATTTGCACGATTTGTACGGAGAGGCCTTTGAAAAAGCCTACCTTGCCTACGAGCAAAAGGTCGAGCTCGGCGAAATCAAGCTTTTCAAAAAAATACCGGCGCTGACCTTGTGGCGAAAAATCCTGTCGATGCTGTTCGAGACCGGACATCCTTGGATCGCCTTCAAGGACCCCTGCAATCTACGCTCCCCGCAACAGCACTGCGGGGTCGTGCACAGCTCGAATTTGTGCACCGAGATCACGCTGAATACCTCCGATACCGAGATTGCGGTCTGCAATCTGGGCTCGGTCAATCTGGCCGCGCACGTCATCGATCAGGAACTGGATGCGGGCAAACTCGAAAAAACCATAGCCACCGCGATGCGGATGCTGGATAACGTGATCGATTACAACTATTACAGCGTTCCCGAGGCGCGCCGTTCCAATCTCAGGCACCGGCCGGTCGGGCTAGGCATCATGGGTTTTCAAGATGCCCTGTATAAAATGAAGCTGTCCTATGCCTCGGAACAGGCGGTGGAATTCGCGGACCGGAGCATGGAGGCGGTCAGTTATTTCGCGATCAAGGCATCCTGCGACCTCGCGCAAGAACGCGGCAGCTATTCGAGTTTTCAGGGCTCTCTGTGGAGCCTCGGCATCCTGCCGGTCGATTCACTGGATCGGCTCGAAGAGTCCAGAGACGGATATCTGCAGGTCGACCGCTCGAGCACCTTGAATTGGGATTCCCTGCGCGAACGGATTCGAAAGACCGGGCTGCGCAATTCGAACACCATGGCGATTGCCCCGACCGCGACCATATCGAATATCTGCGGGGTGTCTCAATCGATCGAACCGACCTATCAGAATCTTTTCGTGAAATCCAATCTGTCCGGCGAATTTACCGTGATCAATCCCTACCTGGTTGCCGACTTGAAACAATTGGATCTATGGGATGAGGTCATGATCAACGATCTCAAATACTATGACGGCAGCGTTAAGCGAATCGACCGGATACCGGCCGAACTCAAGGAACTCTATGCCACGGCCTTCGAGATCGATGCGCGCTGGCTCGTGGAGGCCGCGTCGCGGCGCCAGAAATGGATCGACCAAGGACAGTCGCTGAATCTGTACATGGCCGATCCCGACGGCAAAAAACTCGATACCTTATATAAACTGGCCTGGGTTCGGGGTCTGAAAACGACCTACTATCTCAGGAGCATGGGGGCGACTCATGTCGAAAAGAGCACGCTCGCCGATGGAAAACTCAATGCGGTCAGGAACAGTCCGGCCGCCGAGGAAGGAAAAGCCTGTGCGATTCTGGATCCGGATTGCGAATCCTGCCAGTAGGTTTTGCCGAATCGCAAAATCTTTTTGATTTACTTGATCTAACGATAAACGGGGAGTAGAGCGATGTTGAATTGGGACGACCCGCTGCGTGTCCAGCGTCAAACCGGACCAAGCACGCTAAATCTTCTGGCTGCCGATTACGCGACGCAGGATCCGGGGCCGCAACCCTTGGGCGATGAAGACCTTTCGGAATGTTCCACATCCCGCGATGTCCGGGGCCATGACAGGATCGACGGCTATTTCGGCCAGTTGAGCAAACCGCTGACGGCCAGCGTCGAGCCCGGCAGCATTGGTTTCGAGGACATCGAAATGGGGGCCGCGCGGATCCGCGTCGACGATAAAAAAATCATCAACTGCCATGCCGACCTGAACCAGTTGGTCCCCTTCAAATACGAGTGGGCCTGGCGCAAGTATCTGGACGGCTGCGCGAATCACTGGATGCCGCAGGAAATCAATATGAACGCGGATATCGCTCTGTGGAAAAGCCGGGATGGCCTGAGCCAGGACGAGCGGCTCATTATCAAGCGCAACCTCGGATTTTTTTCGACCGCGGATTCGCTGGTCGCGAATAATCTGGTGCTCGCGGTATACCGCCATATCACCAACCCGGAATGCCGCCAGTATCTGCTGCGGCAGGCTTTCGAGGAAGCCCTGCATACCCATGCCTACCAATATGTGGTCGAGTCCCTCGGCATGGACGAAGGCGAAATTTTCAACATGTATCGCGAAGTCCCGGCCGTGGCCCGAAAAGCCGAATGGGCGCTGCCCTTCACCAAGAATCTGAGCGATCCGAATTTTCGTACCGGCACGCCTGAAAACGATCGCAAGCTGCTGCGCGAACTGATCGCGTTTTACGTGGTATTCGAAGGGATCTTCTTTTATGTAGGTTTCGTTCAGGTCCTGTCCATGGGCCGTCGCAATAAAATGACCGGCACCGCGGAACAGTTTCAATACATTCTGCGCGATGAATCCATGCACATGAATTTCGGAATCGACGTGATCAACCAGATCAAGCTTGAAAACCCGCATTTGTGGAGCGAGGAGTTCAAAAATGAAATGACCCGCATGATCTGCGAGGCGATCGATATCGAAACCCAATACGCCCGCGATACGATGCATCGGGCCATCTTGGGATTGAATGCACCGATGTTCGAAGAATACCTGCGTTTCATCGCGAATCGACGCTGTTCGCAAATCGGTTTGCCGCAACAGTTTCCGGGTGCGACGAACCCCTTTCCGTGGATGAGCGAAGTACTGGATCTTAAAAAGGAGAAAAATTTCTTTGAAACCCGGGTCACCGAATATCAAACCGGCGGGGCATTGAGTTGGGATTAACGCGGCGATGCGATCTGGCGGGCCTATGGCCCGCTATTTTTATCGGGGTCGCTGTTGCTTTCGGCATGATGCAATCACCCGAGGGCCGTCGATTTGCTGTTCGGTGTAAAATCGCAAACAACGCGTCTTGTTTCGATATTACATTAGGACGCTCGATAAGAAGTGAGAATCTTGCAACGAAAAAAGTCCTCGGCAAATCGCTCAGCCCTTCACGAACCGTCGGGAAACGCCGAACCTTTCCCATCGGGCCATCGATCCAAAATCGCCTGCAGTGCCGTATGTGCCTACTGGATTTTGTTCGGTATCCCGTTCCCGTGGGATATTTCGTTGTTATTTCTAGCGGGAATCAGCTTATGGATCGCGGTTAGCCGTCCCGGAAACCGGTCGTCACACCGGTATTGGGAGTTGATCATTCTGTTTGTCGCAGCCCTTATCTTGTCGATGCCGGCCGCGCCGGATATCGCGCGAAGCATTCAATTCAGTCGGGTTCTGTTGCCATCCTTGCTGGTTTTTTATCTGACTTCGGAAAAGATGGAGCCGGAACAGCTCCTATGGCTGGCGAATTGTATCGTCGTAGCTTCTTTGTTGCTTGGGTTGCTGCTGCTTTGGGTGAGCTGGCGAGGCCTTGGAGGCGGACCGGCCGAATGGGTGAAAGCAACCGGCATCACCTTCTTGCATGTTCCGAATGACGTCGTGATGCTGGTGATTCTGGGCCCTATTTCACTGGCATCGTCGCTGCGCCATCCGTCGAGTGTAATGGGCGTTTCCGGGGCGATCGGTCTCATGGTGAGCGCGGCTGTTGCGGTAGTCTATCAAAGCCGTTTGAGCGTATTATCCTTGGCGCTCGCGCTGGGCGTTGCCGGGACTTTTATGCTTGGGCGCAAATCTTTGCTGATCGGGGGTCTGGCGTTACTGATTTTGCTGTTGACGGTGGATATCTTGAGCGACGCGGCTCTGCTCGCAAAGTTTTCATCGACCTGGAATACCCGGCTGCCTTTGTGGATGGCTTCCTGGTGTATGTTTCTCAAGGCGCCCCTGTTCGGCAACGGTCCCGGAAGTTTTCTGCCAGGCCATCGGGAATGCCTTGCCGAGTTGGTTCAGGGCGGTTTGCAGCAACTCGAGGACTCGCGAATCGCACCCTGGGCTCACAGTTTGTATCTTGAAGTGTTGGCGGAGCACGGGGTGGCGGGTTTATTTTCGTTGATTATTTTACTGGCCTATGGAATAGTCAGCGCTTATCGCATACCGTCCCCGCTCGATGATGCGATGCGTCTGCTGAATTCCTCGGTCCTCGCCGCGCTGATCGCATTTTGCGCGGCGGCAGCCTTCGAACTCAGCCTGTGGCGGCAATGGGTAACCGTGCTGTTATTTACCCTGATGGGGATTGTTGCGGGGATAAATCGTATTTATCAAGCAAATAGGGGGGCTTCATGAATAGATCTAATACACGGATCAATTTTCGATCCATATCCATTGCCATGTTGTCCGTGCTGGGCGGATTGAGCGCACTGCTCACGCCGGACTGGCGGCAGCATCTCCTGGCCGCCTACATTCCGGGCAATCCGCTCACGCAAAATACCACGCTGAACACGACTCAAACCAATATGTCGGTTGCGATATTCGATGCCTGTTTTAATAGAAACGCCTCGTTGCAGCAAGATTTCCGCGATCGCTGCAATGCCTTGGTGCCCGCATCGATTCCATCGCAAAAGGAGCAAGGGGTTAACGAAGTCTCGCCTGAACAATTGACTTCCGCCGGCGTCACGGCTACGCGCACCACCGCTTCGCAATTGAGGGTGATCGACAGCGCGGTCGAAACCCGCCTGCAGGACCTTCGCGCGAGTCTGAATTCTCCGTCCCAATATGCGGGCTTCGCATTCTACCAGAACGGCCGGGCGGCCCGGCCGGCCACCGGGGGCGCCGCGGGCGCGGACGATCCGATCGCTCCTCCGTTCGGGATCTGGGTCAACACCAACTATCAGGCCGGCGACGTCAATTCGACCTTCGAGGAACTCGGTTATAACTTCAAGAGCGGCGGGGTGACGCTCGGCGCCGACATGCGTGTGATGGACGAGCTCTTCGTCGGAGGGGCTTTCAGTTATCTGGCCGGGGATTCCTTTTTCGACCTTTCCAGCGGCCGCTCGCAGACCAATTCCTATACGGGCTCCATCTACGGGACCTATTACGTAATCGATAACGTGCATCTCGATGCGCTCGCATCCTTCGGCGGCACGGATTACCAAATCCAACGTAATATTCAATATACCATCACTGCTCCAACCCTTGATGTTGTCAACACCAGCGCCTTTGGTTCTCCGGGCGGAGACCAATATTCCGTGAGCTTCGGGGCAGGTTATGATTATTCCCACGGCAGCTTCAATCTGAATCCCTATGCGCGATTCGATTACGTGGGTCTACAGGTCGATCCGTACCAGGAAACCGGAGGTGACGGCTGGGCGGCGCGTTTTGGCGAGCAAAACGTCAATTCCTTGAGGACCACGCTGGGCGCGCAGACCTCGTATGCTTTCAGTACCTCGTTCGGAGTATTGCTGCCCTTCTTCCGGGCCGAGTGGATTCACGAATTCAAAGATAACAGCCGGAATATTTCCGCGAGTTTCGTGGGTGATCCGCTTGCGCAAAACTTCAACATCGTGACAACGAATCCGACCCGGAATTACGCGATCGTGGGCGCCGGAATATCCGGGACATTTGCCCAAGGCCTCTCGGCTTTTCTGTCTTACGATACTCTGTTGGGCTACCACAACGTAAGCAGCCACAAAGTGGTGATCGGCGCGCGTTTGGAATTCTGATTCCGGCTCGACTTGCACAACAAGATCCGCGCGCGTTGCGATCGAATAGCGCGCGGATTTTTATTCGCCTCCCGTCGGGACACGGCCCCGCATGGCGTGCCCCGACGGCATTGGCGGATTCAGAATGCCGGCAGCTCAGCCCGCTTCGGTCCAGCCTCCACCGAGTGCTCTAAAGATCAGCACGGTCGCACTGAGGATCTGTTCATTGGCCTGTACCAAGGTGCTTTGCGAATCAAGCAGATTGCGCTGCGCGGTCAACACGGTCTGGAAATCGCGCGCGCCGGCTTCATAGAGATCCAAAGACAAGCCATAGGCTTTGCCGGCCTCGGCCGCCGCGACCCGAAGGGCCTTGGCGCGCAATTCCGACTGTTTGCGGATCACCACCGCATCCTCGACCTCCTGCAACGCAACCAGCACGGCTTGATGGTAATTTTGCAACAATTCATCGCGGCGCGACTCGCTTCGCTCCAGTTCGCCCTCGAGGCGTCCGCCTTGAAAGATCGGCTGGGCCAATTCCCCGACCAAGGCCAGAATCAATCCGCCCGGCTGCATGGCCCGGCCCGTCGTGAACAGGGTTTCCAGGCCGAGTTGAAGACGCGGATAGAATGCGGCCCGCGCCACTCCGATGTCGGTATTGGCCGCGAGCAATTCCAACTCGGCCTGGCGGATATCGGGCCGCCGGTCAAACAGCGTACTCGGCGCAGGGGGGCGCAGTTTCGGCACGGCGATTGCGTTGATCGCCTTGGCGCGGAGCCGCAATTCTTGCGGAGCCAGACCGAGCAGGATCGCGAGTGCATTGCGGGCCACCCGGGTTTGCTGGCGGAGCAGTTCGAGCTGGCTGATCTGACCGGCCAGTTCGGTTTTTTGCTGGGCCAGATCCAGCGCGGATACCGCGCCGAGCTCAAAACGGATATCGACGATCCGGAGGATTTCTCGCGCATTCTTGATATTATCCACCGCGATCTTTTGTTGTTCACCGAGACTGACCACTCTGAAATAGGCTTGAGCAACATCGGCCATCACCACCAGGCGCAGCGCATCACGCAAAAAATCAACGCTGCGCTGCCGGAGCAAAGCCGCGTCACGACCGGCACGCAACCGGCCCCATAAATCGACCTCGTAGTTCACGGACAGGCCGAAGTCTCCGGTGTGTTTGTCACCGCGCGGCGTATCGCTGAATTCATCGTCACCGATCGCACTCAAGGATGCGTCTGGCCATATGGGTGCTCCGGCGATTTTGGCCTGCGCCCGGGCTTGTTGCACGCGATCCGCGGCCGCCGCGAGATCGAGATTGCCGGACAGCGCGGTCACGATCAGGCGGTTCAATTCGGCATCGGCGAACGCCTCCCACCATCGCGGTGAAAGATCGGCGACGTCCGGCGATTTCGGATCGCGGAACGACCAATCCGCGGGAATGTCGAAGTCCGGACGCCAATAGTCGGGAACCAGCGAACATGCGCTCAGGCAAACCAGTGCCAGGCTCGGGAGAAAACCAATCCGCATAGCCTTATTCCGCGGTCAACGCCGCGACCGGATCCAGCCGGGCGGCTTTGCGGGCGGGCAGATAGCCGAATATCACACCGGTTGCGAACGCGCAGGAAAAGGCCGACAAGGCCGGCAGGGGGGAAAAAACGACTTGCATTTCCAGCAAGCTCAGCAATAATCCGGCACCGAATCCGAGTATTACGCCGAGCAAACCGCCGATGATGCAAACCACCGCCGATTCGGTGTTGAACTGCAACAAGATATCCCTCTGCCTGGCTCCGCTGGCCATCCGGATACCGATCTCACGGGTCCTCTCGGTCACGCTGACCAGCATGATATTCATGACTCCGATACCCCCGACCAGCAGGGATATCGCGGCGACCGTCCCGAGCAGCACGGTCAGGGCATCCTGTGTCTCGGTGGCGGTTTCCAGTATCGAAACGCGGTTGCGGACCCGAAAATCCTCGACCTGATGGCGTCTGAGCAGCAGTTCTTCGATCGCGCTTTGGGTCTCTTCGATGCGCTCGAAGTCCCGTACCCGCACGGTGATGTTGCTCAGATAATTTTGTCCGAACAAGCGGATAAGGCCGGTGCTCAAGGGAATGAAAATCACATCGTCCCGGTCGGTGCCGGAACTGCTGGCGCCTTTTTCCGCCATGATGCCGATGACCTCGAAGGGTATATTCCCCACCAGGATATACGTACCGATGGAATCTTCGCCTTCGAAGTATAAAGTTTTCACCACGGTCTTTCCGAGTACCGCGACCGGCGCAAAGCGCCTGAAATCGCTCTCGTTAAAAAAATCCCCGTGCGCCACGCTCCAATCGATGACCTTGGGCAAAGCCGCGCTGACCCCCTGCACCGAGGTCGCATAATCGATGCTCCCGAAGCGCGCGGTCAGCTGAGTGTTGCGCGTGGCCAGCACCGATTCGACATTCGGAATTTCCTCGATCGCCCTGGCATCATCCGGAATCAAAGTCGCCACGTCGCCGCTGCCCCTAAGGCCCGGCGCGCCGGGACGTATGGTCAGCAAATTGGTTCCCATCGCGCGGATCTGATCCAACACCTCTTGCCGGCTGCCCTCCGCGACCGCCAGCATGGTGACCACCGCCGCGACACCGATGATGATTCCGAGCAAGGTCAGTGTGGTGCGGAACAGGTTCACGCGCAACGCTCGCAAAGCGGTCTTGCAGGACTCGAACACTTCCGCAGGCCAACCGACGGAGCCGCCGGGCTGTGCAGGTATATAGTTCGTGTACGTTCGGATCCTGAGGCTCGTGTCTTCGAGTATCCTGCCGTCGCGCATCGACAGGATGCGATCGGCATTCCGCGCGATTCTGTCATCGTGGGTGATCAACAGAATGGTCCGGCCTTCCTCGTGCAATGCACGCAACAAGCCCATGACTTCCCCGCCGCTGACGCTGTCCAGAGCCCCGGTCGGTTCGTCTGCCAGAATCACCGGCGGGTCGTTCATCAGCGCGCGGGCGATCGCGACCCGCTGCTGCTGGCCGCCGGACAATTGCCAGGGCCTATAATCGCAGCGTTCCGCCAAACCCAAGCGAGTCAGCAGATCGCGCGCGCGCCGGACCCGATCGGCTTTGATCCATCCCGCGTAGAGAGCCGGGATTTCTACGTTTTCGAGGGCGCTCGCGTTGCCGAGCAGATTATAACGCTGATAGATGAAACCGAAGGTCTCGCGACGCAAGGCGGCAAGCTGATTGGGGTCCTGGCCGCCGACGTCGCGGCCCCGGATGAAATATTGTCCGGAATCGGGGCGATCCAGGCATCCGACCAGATTCATCAAGGTCGATTTACCCGAACCGGATTGGCCGACGATGGCGACGAACTCGCCCGGCCGGATGCAGAGCGAAACGTCGTCCAAGGCTTTGACTACCGTGTCCCCCGAGGGATAATCGCGGTGGATGTGCCGCAATTCCAGCAGCGGACGAGACAACAGGGACGTGGAAGTGCGTTCATTCATAAATGCGGAAAACGCCTCGGGGTGGAGCCCGATGAACGTTCGGGTCCGGCGGCGGGTTTCGCCTCCAGCGTAATCACCCGGTCTCCGGAATTCAATCCTTGTCTGACTTCGGCAAGACGCCGGGTTTTCAACCCGATGCGGACGATTCTTTCTTCGATTCCCCCGGGTCCGACTACTTTTACTCGATAGGCCTTACCCTGGTCATTATCGTTCTCGGGCAGCCTTTTTCCCAGCGCGGCGACCGGCACCAAGGGTACTTGCCTGGCCTGTCCCATTACAAAAAACATCTGGGTGCTCATACCGCTCATCAAGCGGCGGTCCTGGTTATCGACATCCACCAGAACGTTGTACAGCACTACATCGTTGATGACCTCGGGCGACGGAAGG
>JAKEEL010000168.1 GCA_022616595.1 Methylococcaceae bacterium | reverse complement strand
TCCACCGTGAGGCCGTTTTTTGCCGGAACCAGTCTGCAGTGGATGTCGGACAGGCCGGGATCGGGAATCACGGCATCCCCGCGGGTCCGCCCGATCGAGAGCGCTTGGCCGATCGGCACGGAACTCGTGACGTGGCCGTTATCGCCGACGATTTCCAGTTCGAGACCGGCTTGGATCGCTTCCGGAAATTGGTACGTGGCCGGCGGGAAAGGACTTTGTCCGGAGCAGTCCTGGTTCAGAAAGATCCGCACGCTATCGAGAATCGAGCCGAGATGGGATTCAAAGGGTGGCTTCGAGGCATTCAGCCAATGCAGATTGCATAACAGGTATTCGTACGATCCGGTCGGACTCGCATCCTCGATCAATACCGGCAGGATATTCAGGCCTTTGCTGACCGCTCGTTCGATTTCCCGGACCGCGTGGTGGGATTCTTCCAATTTCGACGAAAATAAGACCAGCAGCAGCTCGGTCCGGTTGATCGCCTCGATGATGGCCGCACCGAAATTCTGCCCCGGAGTGATATTCCTCGGCGCGATCCAGCAATCGATGCCGTTCTGTTCGAGGTATCCGCACACGGTCTGCGCCGCGCGCTGATCGTGGAAGGAATGGCTGATGAATACCCGGTGCGGCATGGTTCGCTGCAAATCAGCTTTTGTGGACCACCCGGCAAATCGTGTGGCCGATCATGAGTTCCGCCGGTGTTTTGATCCGGGCCGGGCTGCGGATGCGCAGGAAGACGCCGTTGGTGCTGTTCAGGTCCTTCAGGTACAGGCGTCCTTTCTGGATCGTGAAGGCGCAGTGACGCCGCGAAATATGCCGGTCGTGCAACTGAATGTCTCCGCCGGTCCGTCCGATGACCGTGCCGTCTTCGATCGCGAAGGTTTCGAGCGGGCTTCCGTCCTCGGCGATCATCACCAGCCGGTAGCGCTTCGGACCTCTGCGCCGGTTGAAGACCATGACCGTCCGGTCCTCGGAGTTTTCGGCGCCGGCATCACCGGCTCGGTCCGCGCCGGAAACCGCGAGCGGATTGCCGCAGGAACGGCAGGTCTTCGCATCACCGGTGTTCAGGGAACCGCATCGGGCACAGGGTAATTCCGTAGGCTTGTCCATATTCGTTTCGAATGTTGAGTCGGTTCCGGCCATGCCCGAATCCTCTTGAATGAAGTGGCCGATGGCCGGTAGATGGAACCTTTTCCGGCGCCTGATCATTATCGGCCTATTGCTTTTCGTAGTATATCACCGGCAAGCGCGGCTAACCCGGGTGTTTTTCCCATCGAGGAGATTTGTGGGCTATCCCCGAGGACTTATTTGTGCTGCCGGTATTCCAAGAGCCGCCTGAATTCGTGCAGGCTTTCGAGCACCGCAAAAATCCCGGAGCGAAGGTCATGCGGGACGTCTCGGGGGTCGGCGACGAGCATGACGACTGCATTGGCATCCAGTGCGGCGCGGGCTCCGGTTTCCGAGTCTTCGAGCACGATGCAGCGTTCGGGGGGTGTCGCGAGCCGCGCGGCCGCCATGAGAAAAATCTCGGGCGCGGGTTTTGGCGCGGAAACCTGATTGCGGGTGATGCGAATCGCGAATGCGCCGCCGAGCCCTGCGTATTTCAAACATTTTTCCGTATGGATTTCATCGCTGTTGGTCGCAAGACAATACGGAATGGCCTGCCGTTCCAACTCGGCCAAGAGCGCGTGAAGGCCGGGCTTGACCGGAATGCCGGAGCGCTCGACCGATGCGTGCCAGAATTCGGCGCTTTTTTGCCGGAACTTTTCGAGCGGGAAGCCGGGGCCGAATTCGGTTTTCAGCAATTGTTCGATCCGATCGTAGGATCTACCGAGGAAGCCCTGCACCAGGTTTTCCCGGAGCGGATAACCCAAATACCGGCCGGCCTGCGTCCAGGCGGCCTGGTAGGTCGGTTCGGAGTCGACCACCAGGCCGTCCAGGTCGAGGATCACCGCGGAGAATCCGGGCAGAGTTTTTCGATCCGCGTCGCGAATCAAACGGCGCTCCTCAGCACTTTGATGTATTCCCCCGGCGCTTCGCGGCTAGAACCGACCACGAGCCGCCGCAAACCGCGCTTCGATTCCTCCAGCATCCCGCGCGCGATCACGGTTTCACCCGCGAGCGCCTGGCCCGCGAAGGTCGGGGTGAAGCTCGCGATCTCTCGAATTTCCGGGTGGCTGACGCGATAGCGGGCGGGATGATCGAAGGCACAGCGGGCGTCGGTGACCTCGGCGATGATTTCGGTATTTTCGATTTTCCGGTAGGAGTGCCCCTCCGGATCGGTGTCGTCCGAAACCAGGCTGAAGTCGATCTTGGTCCCGGACCAGGAGGCCTTGTTGTGCTTGCGCCGTTCATGCCACAGATATTCCTCAAGACTCAGGCTGCATCCGCGCCGCAGGTAGGTTTCCCGCCATTGTTCTTTTCCGAGCGCTTCGAGGCTTGCGTGATGGACGCCTTGCCGGACGATTTCGCGCAGCCGGTTGAAATGGCTCCGCTCGTAGATCACGAGGTCGATATCGGAACGGGCGGTCTGCGCGCCGATCAACAGGGAGCCGGTGACTCCGAAATGGTCCAGGCAGAGTCCATTGGCTTCGAGCATTCTTGCGAAGGAGGCCAGCTTGCTTTCGATCGGGTCCCGGCACTCGGCCGACACGATTTCCCGGAGCCTCCGGACTGGCCGGTGATGCCGGATGATGTTGTCCCGCGGCACTCCGTGAAGATCGGCATCCCGTTTAAGCGAATGAAAGCGATAGCGCGGAAATTCCGCAGCCAGCAAGCGGGTGGCTTCCGCGGTTTCGACCTTGCGGTACCCGGTTTCGGTCTTGATATAACGCAGGAAACACAAATACCGGCCGCCTTCGGTGCCGCCGACAAGAACCGCGAAGACCAGCCCTTCCGCGGTTTCGATGAAATCCTTGCTGCGGATCTCCATGAACCGGCCCGCTCAGAATGATTCGGGATAAAGCCCGCTGCTGCCGTCCAAGTCTCCGGTCTCGCGGTAACCCAAAGGGATTGCATCCGGTTTGATCACTTCACCCGCAATGACCCTTGCGATCACCACGACGTGATCGCCCGCCTCGGTTTCGTGGCTGTAGGCGCATTCGAGCCAGGCCAGCGCGTCATCGAGAATCGGCATCCGCCGCGCGGAGTAATGCCACGGGACCGATGCGAGTTTGTCCAGTCCGGCGGCCGGCTTTCCGAAATGCGCAGCCAGTTCGATCTGTTCGCTGCCGAGAACGTTGACCGAAAAGCGGCCCGCTGCTTTCAGGATCTTCCACGAGGAATGCCCCGGGTTGACGCTCAAGGCCAGGAGCAGCGGATCGAAGGCAACCTGGCAGAGCCAGGCCGCGGTGAATGCATTGTGGCGTTCGCCGTCATTCACCCCGATCACGTAGACTCCGTGCGTCAGGCTCCGGAACAGTTTGGCTATGGCGTCGCTCATGTCATTCAATCCGCGACGGATTCGCGCCGCGCCCTTTCCCGCGGTAGACATGTTTCTCGGTGATGACTCCGTCCAGATAAATATCGTGGGGGCTCATCGGTATTTCCTCGAAAATCTGGGACTCGAAGCCGACTCCGATCGGTTGGCAATCGGGCCTAACTTCGGCGAGCAGGCGGTCGTAGTAACCCCGACCGTTGCCGAGCCGGCCGCCCCGGGCATCGAAGGCGACTCCGGGAACCATGATCAGGTCCAGCGCGTGCGGATCGATTTCCTTGGCGGACTCGCCCCGGCGGGACTTCGGCGGTTCGAGAATATTCCACATGCCGGGGATCAGTTCATCCAGGGATTCGAGCCGCCACAGGCCCAGTTTGTGCCGGCCCGCGCCGTCCACCGTGCAATAGGGGACCACGATGCGCTTCCCGCCGCCGAGCGCCGCTCGTACCGTTTCCCGGGTGCGGACTTCGCTGCGGCAACCCAGGTAAAACAGGACGCTATCGGCATTTTGATACGCGCGGAGCGTCGTGAAGGACGCGCAGATCGACGCGCTGTGTTGTTCCTTGTCGGGCTGTGCGTTCCTCGCGGCATAAGCCCGTTCGCGCAGTTCCTTTTTACGCGCCTTCAGCTCGTTGTCAAGCGCTTCAGCATTCAACTCATTGCACCGATGATCGCCTCGGCCATTTCCGCGGTCCCGGTGCGCGAATCCGGGTTCAGATCGGGTGTCACATACCGGCCTTCGTTGATGATCACCTCCACGGCGCGGTTGATCCGATCCGCGGCCAGGGTTTCCCCGAGGTACCGCAACATCATGATCCCGCCCAGGATCAGCGCGGTGGGATTCGCGATATTCTTGCCGGCGATGTCCGGGGCGCTGCCGTGCACCGCCTCGAACAGGGCCGTGTCGTAACCGATGTTCGCGCCGGGCGCCAGTCCGAGCCCCCCGACCAGGCCCGCGATCAGGTCCGACAGGATATCGCCGAACATGTTGGTCGTCACGATCATATCGAACTGATTCGGGTCCATGACCAGATGCATGCAGGTCGCGTCGATGATGCGTTCATCACATTCGATCTCCGGATAAAGTTTGGCGACTTCCTGCGCGACGTCCAGGAACAGCCCCTGACTGTATTTCAGAATATTGGCCTTGTGCGCGACCGTGATTTTCTTGCGCCGATTTTGTCTGGCATATTCGAACGCGAATTTGATGATCCGTTCGGTGCCTTCGCGTGTGATCACCGCGATGCTTTCCGCGGTATTTTTTTTTGGTCCGATGTAGTGTTCGAGTCCCGCGTACAGGCCTTCGGTATTTTCGCGGATCACGACCAGATCGATATTATCGTAGCGCGAATGGGCTCCCTTCCAGCTTTTTGCGGGCCGTACATTCGCATATAGATCGAATTCCTGGCGCAACGCGACATTGATGCTGCGAAAACCTTTCCCGAGTTGGGTGGTCAAGGGACCCTTGAATACGACCCGCGTGCGTTTGATGGATTCGAGCGTCTCATCGGGCAAGGGACTCTGGAATCTGTCGAAAGCCGAAACTCCGGCATAACGCTCTTCCCACTCGATCGGGACTCCGGAGGCCTCGATGATTTTCGTCGCCGCGTCCATGATGGACGGACCGATTCCGTCCCCCTTGATCAAGGTCACCTTTTGCATACGCCATTCCCGATTTTTAAAAAATCAGTATCGCATACTCATCCTGCGATTGTAAGCAGGCCGATCCGGCAATTCCCGTTCCGGGGGGCTCGCCTCTGACGCTTCACCAGCGCCAAACAAGACTGCTAGTGGTTCGGATTGCGGCATGGTGGATGACGGCCTTCGGTCCGATCTACCCCATACGGCAGCCGTGATCACCCCCGCTATTTTTGACCCGCAGCATGGATTTCGCTATGCTTGGGACGGTTCGCTTGGAGCGTTTCTCACGTCATGACCACCATCGCATTCGATACCCTGAAGTTCGCCAAACGCCTGAAAGAGGCCGGGTTCACCGAGCAGCAGGCCGAGGCGCTCGCGGCTGCCGAGGCGGAATTCATTGACGAAAATCTTGCCGGGAAGCGCGATCTGAAGGAAACCGAGGCCGCGTTGATCAGGGATATCAAAGAGCTTGAAGTCGCTCTGAAAAGGGATATGAAAGAGCTTGAAGTCGCGCTGCGTACCGAGATCAAACAACTCGATCTCAAGATCGAACAACTCCGGTCCGATCTTAGCCGGGATATCAAAGAGCTTGAAGTGGCGCTGCGCAACGAGATCAAGCAACTCGATCTCAAGATCGAACAACTTAGGATTGAACTTAGCCGTGACATCAAGGAACTCGAAATCAAGCTGGCCCGTGACATGAAGGACCTCGAATACCGCCTGACCATCAAACTGGGAGCGATGCTGGTAGTGGCTGTGGGCGTAATGGCGACCCTGGTGAAACTGTTGTAAACCGCGTGAGGCGCGACCATGGACGGGTTCCACCGCAGGGAATCGGTCCTTGACGCCAACGACCGCGGCGCTGTCTTCAAAGACCGTTAATCGCTACAATACCCATTTTTTCGCTCCCATGTCTGCAACACGTTTTCGGCGATTAAATCACGCGGCGGATCGATCAGGTTCCGGTAGTCGCAGCGATGTACGGATCCAATGTTCGATGGCCTGAACAATTTTTGGAATCGTCTGGATCGATCGACACAGGCTTGGTCGATCATCGCGTGCCTGACCCTGTTCCGCCTGGTTTATATTGCATTTGCTCCGGTCACTTCCCAGGAGGTTTATTACTGGCTGTATTCAAAGCATCCGGCTCTGGCCTACGTCGACCACCCGCCGATGATCGCCTATTCGATCGTTCTCGGGACCAGCCTGTTCGGTGACAACGGATTCGGAATCAAATTCATGGCCGTGGTCTGGTCCCTGTTGACCAATGTTTTCCTGTTTTTGACGGTGAGACGCGGGCTATTCCGATCCTCCGCGGACGATGCCGGAAAACTCGGGATTCTGGCGGTCCTGTTGTATAACCTGACCTTGTTCGCGCACGCGTTCGCGGTCATTCAGCAACCGGATGCCGCGTTGTTGTTCTTCTGGGTTCTGGCGATCTTTTTCGTTCAGGAGTTTCAATTGACCGGCCGACCAGCGAATCTGATTTTTGCCGGAATCGCGCTCGGTTCAGGTATGTTGTGCAAATACACGGCCGCCGCGCTGTTGCCCGGACTTCTGGCAGCCCTGCTATCGACTCGCCGGGGCCGCGGATCACTATGGAGCCCTTATCCCTGGCTCGCAATGCTGATTGCGGGCCTCGTGTTCAGTCCGGTGATTTACTGGAATTGGGGCCACGAGTGGGCGTCGTTTCAGATGCAATTTCAGGATCGCGGAGGTGAAATCGCGTCGCAACGATCGGTCCAGTTCCGCTATTTTTTTCAATTGCTCGGGACTCAAATGGCGATGCTGATGCCGCTGGTCTTTGTTTTATTGGTCCGATTCTATTACCGGATGGCCAGCGCGTGGCGCGAAGTTCCGGAAGCGCATCTGTATTTTCTAAGCGGGATTTTTCTGATCGCGGGATTCATCCTGATCAGCTTTACTACCAAGGTCAAGGTCCACTGGTTGCTGCCCGGCTATCTCGGCGTGATATTGGGCGTCGTAGTCGCGTTCAGGTACTCGCTTTCGTTTCGATCCCCCTGGATCATGCGCGGAACCTGGTTTTCCCTCGGTCTGATCGGATTGTGCCATGCTTTGTTCCTGGTTCCGGGTTTTCAGATCTTTCAGGTCAACAGCTGGAGCGGCTGGCGCGATTTGACAAAACAAATTGTAGCGCTCCAGGAGCAGTTGGGTAGCCAGGAAAAGGTGTTCCTGTTTGCCGATTCCCATAAAACGGCCGCCTACCTTACGTTCTACTCACCAGACCATCAGCGGACCTATGCACTGAACATAATCGGGCAATTCGCCAAACAGTTCAATGTCTGGGGAGAACCGCAATCCTTGCAGGGAAAAAATGCCTTGTATGTTACGTCGGCGCCGGATCTTTCCGAAGGCGAGGGCGCTTTGCTTGAAAAATATTTTGACAAGGTGACGAGAATCGCGAAATTCTCTTATCCGCTGATCAGCCTAGGGGACGAGCCAACCCGCGACGTTACCTGCTATCTCGGAACCAATTATCGCTTGCAGCCGCGTTCGGTGATTCAGGAGCCGGTCCGCGCGAGGAAGTAAAATACGCTTGATTATGATCCAAGGCGAAACTTCTCGTTGGTGGGTGCCCTATCTTGTGGTGTGGCAGTTTATCGCCATCCTGCTGCTCATGAGCTGGTTCATCGAACCGACCCGGACTGCATGGCTGAGCGTGGATGACTTGGTTTTTCGCCTGTTCAATGATAGTCTCAAAACCGGGAGCGATTCCTGGCGCATGCTGTGGGCGCTGACCAACCACCGGCTGTTCGATGGGATTTCGGCCGGAATGCTGGTCCTGGTCTTCATGGTTTCGGCCTGGCGGAACGGCCGGTCAAGCTGGTGCTGGCATACCGCGGTACTCAGCGTGACCGTGATCGCGGTCTTGATCGGGACTCGAATCGGCCATCTGATCCCGGTGGAACGCCCGAGCGGCACGATGCTGTACAATGGCGTTTTCCGGCTCAGCGAATGGACAACCGCTTTCGAAACGAAGGACATTTCCTATAGTACCTTTCCCGGAGACCACGGCATGGTTGCCTTGATCGGCTGCGGTTACGCGTTCCATTACCTGGGCAGAGGTTACGCCCTGGCGGCATCCATCGCGGCATTGGTCATCGTGTTGCCGAGATTGGTCGGCGGCGCCCACTGGTTGTCGGATGAACTGGTCGGAGCCGGATTTGTCGGCATATTGGTTCTATCCTGGTCGTTTTACACGCCGGTCGCGGATACTCTGGTCGCGAAAACGGACCGATTGTGGCGGCGGATCTTGCACCGGAAATGAATTCGCGAACGCGAGATGACGGTGTCATGCTCCTCGCTACTCATACTCGGATCCGTTGTTATATACTGGCGAAGTATTGGGAATAGCCAATTTTTATTCGGACACTGCGATCATTCTCGTGGAGAATTTATGAGCGTCATTCCAAAACAGTTCGTGCCGGTGAATTCCGCGAGGAATGAAGTGAGAATTCCGCAATTTCCTGCTTCGGAAAAGGTTTATATCGCGGGAAGTCGTGCGGACATTCGGGTGCCGATGCGAAAGATCTCGCTGTCCGACACGCGAACCATGACCGGTTACGAATCGAACGGGCCGGTTTTCGTTTACGATACCTCCGGACCGTATACCGACAAGGACGTTCCCACGGATTTGACCAAAGGTTTGCCCGCGGTCCGTGAACGATGGATATCCGAACGGCGTGACACCGAGGAACTTGTTGGTCCGACATCGGACTACGGCCGGAAGCGCCTGAACGACCGCGCATTGGATCGGCTGCGATTCGAACACATTCACAGACCCCGGCGCGCTCGATGCGGAAATAACGTCTCGCAAATGCACTACGCGAAAAAGGGAATGGTCAGCGCAGAAATGGAGTATGTCGCGATACGGGAAAATCAGAACCGCGAGGCGATGCAAGAACTGACCAGGGGGCAGCATCCAGGCCATTCCTTCGGCGCATCGATTCCCGAAACGATCACTCCGGAGTTCGTGCGCGACGAGGTCGCGAGAGGGCGGGCGATCATTCCCGCGAATATCAACCATCTCGAACTCGAGCCGATGATCATCGGCCGGAATTTTCTGGTCAAAATCAACGGGAATCTCGGCAATTCCGCGGTGACTTCCTCGATCGACGAAGAAGTCGAGAAAATGCTTTGGGCGATCCGCTGGGGTTCGGATACGGTGATGGACCTGTCCACGGGCAAGAACATCCACGAAACGCGCGAGTGGATCATCCGCAATTCTCCGGTTCCGGTCGGTACTGTGCCGATTTACCAGGCGCTTGAAAAGGTTCATGGCAAGGCCGAAGAGCTGAACTGGGAGATTTTCCGGGATACGCTGATCGAGCAAGCCGAGCAGGGGGTCGATTATTTCACGATCCATGCCGGGGTTCGTCTTCAATATGTTCCCTTGACCGCGAAGCGACTCACGGGAATCGTTTCGCGCGGTGG
>JAKEEL010000022.1 GCA_022616595.1 Methylococcaceae bacterium | reverse complement strand
CCCGGGTTCAACCAGGCTATGCCAATAGTCGATGCGGTCGATGCGCAGCGGCATCCGCCGGATTTGCGTGCTTTCGCGGCGAGCTTGTTCCTGACCTTGCTCGAGTTCCCGGGTCAGCTCCAGATTTTCCGATTCATAGTCCTGGATCGGCTCCTCGACGCGGACTTTGAGCCGGCGATAAGCATTAACCGGCAACGCAATCTCAGAATTCCTGAGGTCTATGAATTTCGAGTAGTCGTAGATCACGGCATCCTCGACCAGCGGGCTCCATCTCGTACCCTCCATGGAACCGAACACCCGTACCCGGTGTTCGAAATTGACCAGCGGGGTGTACAGCTTCAAACCCTGCGCGGGCGGATCATCGGGGTTCAAGCCTAGCTGGATTTCGATGGCGCGACTGCCCGAATGCTCCAGCGAAACGATCCGGGCTTTGGAGAACTTGCGGGTGGTCTCGTTGCGTCGGGAACGCAGTTGGTCGATCAGATACGGAGTCTCGGAGTTCGCCTGGTCGACCAGCCGCAGATCGGCAAAACCGTCCCGAGTATGGGAATACACGAGGCTGTCCAAAGTGACCGCGAGGAATTCTTCCCGGAGGCTTCGAGGGTTTTCGATCGGCCTCGAGAATTCGAAAGCGCCGGCGGATACGGCCGGGAACAACAGCCACGGGATGATGTGCACGGAGGCCGGCCATTTCATGGTCCAACCTCCTTCTCGGCGGAGCCGCCGGCAAGCACCTGGCGGTATTTCATATACAGGAACGAACCGCTCAGTAACAAGACGCCCAGCACGATAAAGGCCAGGATCCGGTATATCTGCTCCAGACGCGACAAATCGAAAAAGAACACCTTCCAGGCAATCACCGCGAACAAACCCAAACCGCAAAGACGCAACCGCGGGACATCGTTGCGCATGCCCGCCATCACCAGCCCCAAAGCGAACACGGACCACAGGATCGACACACCGCCGGAACGCAGTCCCGGTACGTACAGATACAGGATGGTGTTGAGCTCCAGGCTCAGATACACAAACAGCAAACCCAACGCGGTGATCGGAAACAGCTTGCCGGCAAAATCGCTTTCTCTCCCGGCGCGCCGTATGCCGAACCAGGCGAAGGTCAGGAACGCGATTACGGCGGCAAAATCCAAGAGGCGCATCAGAGCCGAGAGCGGGGAATAATCGCCTCGATAAATCATCGAAGCGGAATATCCATTGCGCGTCACCGAAAACGGCGACAAATGCCAGTGCAACAAATCAACAAAAATCAGTTTTCCCACCACGATCATGACCAGCAACACCAGCAAACGCTCCCACCCTTTGGTCGAAGCCGCGAGGAATTGCAGCAACAGCGCATAACCGGCCGCCAGCCAGACCAGGGTCAAGACCGGCAAACGCAAGGGCGGGAAAACCGTTCCGAAGGTCCGGTTCAACTCGAGCTGCAAGAATAAAAACAACATCACCGCCGCGGTCACCAGGAAGATGCGTACCGCCGAGTTCTCGGAAATCCAGGGACCGACGTCATTCTTCGCATCGACGATGGGTGCTGCCGGCCGCGCACCTGCGCGGATGAAACGATAGGCCAGGCCGATGCACGCGATGGGTACGCCGAAACTGACCACGCGTTCCAGCGAGTGCCGCCAAAACACGGACCAAGGCAGATCCGCAAGAGCCATTCCGCCGCTTTGGTATTGTGCCGGCAGATCCAGGAAACATAAGCGGAAAAACACGAATCCGTACAGCGCGTAAGCGACTTGACGCAGAAATTCGCTGCGCACTTTACCGGCGATCCACAGCATGATCAGGGCTTGAATCGACCAACTCACCGTGATCCATTGATCGGACAAGATCAGAGGGATGCTGACGGTCACGAAGAATGCGGCCAGCCCGGTGAAACCCAGCAGCATCTCCCGGTCCAACAGACGGTGACTCAGGAAATAGTAGATGTGCAGCACATAGAATGCGGCCAGACCCAGGCTGATTGCGGCCACCCATATCCGTCCGTAGGTCTGATCCACCAAACCATAACCGATCGCGAAAAAAATCGCGGCATTGATCATCAGGCCGAGCAGATCCAATAAATTCGATTTGACCCGGTTGACCAGGCAGAACAAGAACACCAGCGTGGAATAGAGTACGAAAAACGCGATCAAAAACGGCATGACCCGCCAGAAATCGGCGATCTGGTATTTTTGCATGGCGCCGAAGAAAATCGCGTAGTTGAAGAAAAAGCTCAGATAATTCAACAGATGCCAGTTCTTGTAGTAACCGATCCCGAGGATTCCGGTCCCCAGCAGCAACAGATACGAAAACAATCCGACGAAATTGACCGCTCCGGTCGACAGCAATATCGGCGTGCTGTAGCCGCCGATCAGCCCGAACACCGCGACCAGCATGGAATCGAATCTCACCGCCAAGCCTCCGGCACACAGCGTGATGAACGCCATCAAAGCGAACGCTTCGTACATGCCGAACAAATGGTAAAAGCCGAATCCCGCGAAGGCTGCAAAATAGACGGTCGCGATGCCCGCGCCGATCAATCCCTGTCCCAGTAACTGATAAGCCCCGCCCAATTGGCGGATCCCGAAGGCGACCAGAACGCCGCCGAACAGCAGGGTCAACGCGACTCGCGCCTTTTCGCCGAGTAGTCCGATGTCGATCGAATACTTCAAGAAGAATCCGATCCCCGTCACCAGGATCACCACCCCGATACGCAACAACCAATTGCTCGCGATCGCATATTCCATGGAAACCCCTTCGGGCCGATATTCTTCTCCGACCACGATCCAACTCCAGATTCGCCGTAAAACTTCGCGCGCGGCGCGCTCGAACGGACTGGGTTCGCCCGGAACCTGCCAGGACTGTTCGCGGGATCCGGAAAGCCCGGATGGCGTCTCCGCGGCTTGCAGCGGGACTTGCTCGGGAAGACCCGCTGCCGCTTCACGAACTGGCTGAAGCGGCGTTTGCGGAGTACTCCCGGCAAAATCAAGGGAAGCGGCTTGCGTGTGCCCCGGCTCCGTCGCGAATGGTTGATCGGGCGGAGTCGCTTTGGAAACGCCGGTTTCAAGCAAGCGATCCATCAATTGCCGGTTGTTTTCGAGCGCCGATTCCACCCGCTTTAACGCAATGGAAATTTCGCGGCTGAAGTGCTGCAGATTCGAAGCCTGGCGTACCAGGAACAATGCGGCGACCGGCAATGCCAGGACGGCTAGGATGATTAACACTTCGAAGTCTTGCATCGTTGACTCAAACCTTAGGGCTTCGATCATTCATATTCAACCACCGAACCAATCAGTATGCTTTGAAAGCATAATCGATCAACGTAAATAATTCACATTTTCGGGATGAAAAACATAACAGAGCGAAATTCCGATAAGAAATTGAATATTCCCGAATCAATCGACT
>JAKEEL010000167.1 GCA_022616595.1 Methylococcaceae bacterium | reverse complement strand
GCTATTTCGTGGTTCGGGACGGATCCTCGATCATCGCTTTCAAAAATGGTGAAAAGGCTTTGCCGGACACCGGCTTTCGGATTATCGGTGCGCATACCGATTCACCGGGCCTGCGGATCAAACCGAATGCCTGGATTCGATCGGAAAAAATCGACCGGGTCGGGGTTGAAGTTTACGGTAGCCCGATCCTGGCCACCTTCACCGACCGGGATCTGAGTCTCGCGGGAAGAGTCACGCTGATCGATTCGGACGGCAATCTGGAGACCCGTTTGTTAAGGTTCGGCAAACCCGTGCTGCGTCTGCCGAACCTCGCCATACATATGAACCGGACGGTCAACGAAGAAGGATTGCGCCTGCACCTCCAGAATGAACTGCCGCTGATTCTCGCATGCGGCGAAAAATCCGAGGCAACCGAGAACCGGTTTCTTGCTTTACTGGGTGGCCGACTCGACGTCGATGCGCAGCGGATCGTTGCCTGGGACCTGTCCGTATTCGATTTCCAGAAAGGCACCCTGTATGGAACGGAAGATGAGTTTTTCGCAAGCAGCCGGATCGACAATCTCGCCTCATGCCATGCCGCACTCAGCGCTTTGCTGGACGCCAAAGCGCTGCAGGGCCCTGCCACCAATGTTTGCGCATTTTTCGATCATGAAGAAATCGGCAGCCAAAGCCCGAAAGGCGCGGACGGAAGTTTTCTTCCGGATGTGCTGGAACGCATTGCGTTCGCGATGAATCCGGACCGGGAGATCTACAAGAGGGCGCTCGCGAAGAGTTTTCTGATCAGCGCCGATATGGCGCACGCCTACCAGCCCAACTTCGCTTCGGCCTATGAACCCGAACATCCGGTCTTCGTGAACCACGGCCCCGTGATCAAAATCAACGTGAACCAGCGCTATACGACGGAGAGTATTTCGCAATCTCTGTTTGTGCGGCTTTGTACAGAAACCGAAGTGCCGTGGCAGAAATACAGTCATCGCAGCAATCTGCCCTGCGGCAGCACGATCGGCCCGATTACTTCGGCCCGGCTCGGAATTCGAACGGTGGACGCGGGTTGCCCGATGTGGGCGATGCACAGTATCCGGGAAAGCGCGGGCGTGCTGGATCACACCTATATGACATTGGTCATGAAACGATTTTTTCGTCGCAAAGATTAGTTCCGCGAAATCATCCGGCATGGCAACGCCGGCGTATATTTTCCGAACGCGAACCCAAGAAATTCAGTTCGCCGAGAAAAAAATATCGCCGTAACAGGCTCGGGCACTGCTTCCCGTGTTATCGGTGTCGGTCATGATCGCGACCGCATCGATCCGAGTAATAACCTTTCCGAAGGCCAGTTTCAGGTCCTTGATGACGTTGCGTTTTTCGTGCCGCCAGTGCCCTGTCCGCGCGTTTCCGGACTCAACCGCGATCAGTTTGACATTGCCGCTGATATAAGGGCTGATCCAGAGACTGTCCACAGGTGCGCGGACCGCCCACACGTAGTTCAGCGCTTTGGTCTGCCAGAAAAAAGGTCCGTCGTCCAGGACCACATAGACTCGGGCCGGATAGTCATCGCCCTGCTTGGTTTTTTCATCGTGCCGGAGGAAAGCGGCGTCGACCCGCCAGGACCAGTTCAGATAAGGAGTCTTGCGCAGGTCGACCGGGATTTGCCGAACCAGCCCGGAAGCTGCTCCCCGGCTTTCGGCGCACAGGACCGGGACTCCGGATTTGTCCGGCGTGAAGCGGTACCGGGTTTCTGCGACAAAGTATTCGGGCTCCCAGCCTTGGAGATCGGTGCTTGAAAAATTACCGACCGGTTGGATTCCGGCAGTTTGATCCGCTAGCACGAGCCGGGTGTGAAGGAGCAAGAGAATCGCCGGCAACAGGCGAACGAATGATCTGCCCCGGGTTCCCGTCAATTCTTGACACAAATTTTCTCGCCGCACAGTGCCTAATCGAGATGAACGACCGGATACCTGCTGCGCCAGGATTCAAATCCCCCGTCCAGACTATAAACCTCCGTGAAACCAGAATGGACGAAATACTCGGCCGCGCCAAGGCTGGTAAAACCGTGGTAGCAATAGATCAGGAGCGGTCTGGTTTTGTCCGCCGTTTCGATAAATTCTTCCACATTGCCGTCATGGATGTGCCGCGCGTTTTCAATATGCCCGGAACCGTAGGCCGCAGGGTCCCGGATATCCACGATAATCACGTTATTCTGATCGATCAGTTGCTTTCCCTGATCAATGTCAATGGTCTGTAAAGTCATGTCTTGCTCCTTGGCATTCGCGGAAATGCGGGCATTGGTCCACCCGTTCTGGCGGATATTATGCCATGCTTCACAGTGACGGATCACCGCGATCGGAAACTGTATAATCGCCAGTTCGAGGAAGACCGGCAATATGATAGACACCCTCTCCAAGCAACAACGATCCAAGGCGATGTCGAAGATTCGCAGCGCGGACACGATGCCGGAATGGATACTTCGCTGCGGCTTGCATCGACTCGGCTTCCGGTATCGTCTGAGGAACACGCACCTGCCAGGCAGGCCTGACCTGACTTTCCGGAAATATCGCGCGGCCGTATTCGTCCATGGATGTTATTGGCACCGGCACCCCGGTTGCAAAGACGCGAGTACGCCAAAGAGCAACGTCGACTTCTGGATCAGAAAGTTTGCCGAGAATGTCGAACGGGACCTGAAAACGAAGCAGGAACTCGAAGAACGCGGTTGGCGCGTGACGATCGTATGGGAGTGCGAGCTGACCCGGCACACGGTGGAGACCATTCGACGCATCGCCCGCCGGATAAAACAAGGGGCTGGTTGCGCCGACGATCTCTGCTACCATGATTCCGAGGTGAATCGCAGCGAGCTGTTGGGTGTCGCCGAAGAAAAGGTACGTTACCGCTTGGCGTCATACGATGAAAAACCGGAAATGAGTGGTTGCAGAGCAACCAAAGCGAAGAAACGTTGAATACACACCGATTCGCAGTGGTCGATCTCTTCTCCGGCGCCGGCGGAATTAGCCTTGGATTCCACAAGCATCCCGCTTTCGAAATCGTCGCCGCGGCCGACGCGGAATTGGGCAAACCGAGCACCGGCGTGGGTAAACTCCAGTGTAACAGCACCTATGTACAGAACATCGGTGTGAACCCCTCACGACTGGACCTGTCTGCGGTTACACCGGCGCAGTTGCGTTCAGCGTTGGCGCTGCCTGAGAAAATGCAAATCGCTGTTCTTTCGACGTGCCCCCCATGCACGGGATTCAGCCGCGCGAATCCCGAGAACCACCTGCGCGACGATGGGCGAAACAACTTGGTGCGTCGGTCGGCTCAATTCGCCGTCGCCTTGGCCGCGGACATCGTGCTCATGGAGAATGCGCGAGAACTGATTCGAGGCAATTTCAAGCACCACTACGAGTGGTTCAGGGAGCATCTGGAGAACCACGGATACAACGTCTTCGGCAGAACGTACCTGCTTTCGAGATTCGGTTTGCCGCAAGTTCGTGAGCGAGCGATTGTGATCGCGGCCAGGCAGTGTCTTCCGCTTCATACTCTGGACAGCCTTTGGGATGGCTGGGGCGTCCGCGATGAAGCTTTGACGGTGAGGAGGACCCTCTGCGGCATCACGCCTGATCAGGATAAAGTCGATGGTGATCGATTCCCTGCCTTCTCGTCCGATACCGTAAGGCGGCGGGTCGCCGCGATCCCCAAAGATGGTGGCTCGTGGATGGATCTCTTGCAGCGCAACGATGCCGACAATCTTCTAACCGACTCCATGAAGCGAATTGTCGCGCGCAAGCGGTTCGGTTCGTACCCGGATGTCTATGGGCGAATGGCTTGGGACAAGCCAGCGCCAACGATCAAACGCGAGTGTGCGCATGTCGGAAACGGGCGTTACGTTCATCCCGAGGAGGATCGTCTATGCTCGGTGCGCGAAATGGCGGCGTTACAGGGCTTTCCAAACGACTTCGTGCTCAATGGCGCCGCGGTATCGAACATCTACCGACATATCGGCGATGCCGTCCCTCCGTTGATTTCCTACCAGTTGGCACACCTCGCGTATTGGACACTGACGGGACAACAACCGCAGGTTCAAGATATCCTCCTGCCCAAAACAAACCTGCGATGTATCGATATCGTGAGGAAAGTCAAGTCCTC
>JAKEEL010000166.1 GCA_022616595.1 Methylococcaceae bacterium | reverse complement strand
TGATAGGCGCGAAGACCCAGACCGTCCGATATCTGGTGGCGGCAGCTCGCCCCGGTTGCGACGATCCGCGCCCCCTTGGGTGCGTTGCGGATCGCTGGAAACAGCGCCAGCTCGGCGATTTTTTGCGACACGGAAAAATGCTCCCGCTGGTAACCGAATGCGCCGGCCATTCCGCAGCAGCCGGAAGGAATCAGTTCGACTTCGGCGCCCGGAATCAATTGCAAGGCCCTCAGGGTCGCGCCCATGCCGAGCAGCGATTTTTGATGGCAATGCTCGTGAATCAGAACGTGTCCCGCCGGTAAACCAGGGAGTAGTCTCGCAGCGACTTGGTTCTGGTTTTGTAGAACGAATTCCTCAAACAACATAGTCTGCTTTGCCGCCAACCCGATTTTTTCGCGAACTGCCGAATCTTTGAATAAGTCCGGCGCCTCGTCCCGCAGGGTCAGAATCTCGGACGGTTCCAGCCCGATGATCGGGAGGCCCTGTTGCGCATAGGGCTCCAGCCGATCCAGCGCCGCGATCAGCTTCCGGCGTGCCTTGCCTAACAGGCCTTGGCTGAGCTGAACCCGGCCAAACGACAGGCACGCCGTGACCAGGACCTGGTAGCCCAGAGCCTCCAGCACGACGACCGCGGCTTTTGCGATGTCCGGCTCGTAGTAATCGTTAAACACATCGAGAATCAGAACCGCGCTGCCCCTCGACTGATCCGCTTTAACGATCGGGCGCCGGCTCCACCAGCTTGAGAATGGCATCGCCGCGAGGCGGGGCAATCGGCGGTCGCAATGAAAACCCAGCAATCGATGCATCCAGGAAGCTTCGAGCACGGCATTCGAGAGGTCCGGGAAATGGCTTCCGAAGCGGCTCAAATGCGCAAAATGGTCGATCATCCTGGACCGGAGTGAAACACCATAGCGATCGTTGTAAATCTGCAGGTATTCAGCCTTCATGCGCGCCATATCGACACCGGCGGGACATTCGGTCTTGCAGGCTTTGCACTGGATACAGAGATCCAGAACCTCCTTGATGGTCTGATCGTCGTGGTGATTTGGCTGTTCCGATGACAACAGTTGTCTCAATATATTCGCGCGTCCGCGCGTACCATGCTGTTCCTCGCGGGTTGCCATATACGACGGGCACATGTTGCCGGTGCTCTGGCGCTGCAGGCAGACGCCGGCGCCGTTGCATTTTTGCAATGCCGCTCGAAATCCGCCGTCACGCGACCAATCAAAATAAAGGTCCGCATCGCTGCCGGACTGCCTGAGGGTCTCGCGTAAATCCGAATCCGGCGCGAGCGTACCGAGTATCTTGTCGGGATTCAGGATCCCCGATGGATCGAAGGCATGTTTGACTTGAACCAGCAAGCTGACGATTTCCGAACCCAGGACCCGTTCCAGAAACGCGGCCCGCAATCGCCCGTCGCCGTGTTTCGCGGAAAGGCTGCCGCCAAAATCCATCACGATATCCGCGACCGACTCGAGAATGGCCCGATATTTTTTGCGCCCCGAATCCGAATTCAGATCCAACTCGGGCCGAAGGTGAAGCACTCCGCGTCCAGCCGGGCCGAAGACCACGCAATCGGTCTCATGGCGGCGTAACAGGGTTTTGATTGCCCGGACATAGTCTGCGAGCTCAGCGACCGGAACCGCGGTATCTTCGATTCCGGTCACGGCTTTGAGCGGACCCTTCATACCCATCAGCAATCCCAGTCCGGCTTTGCGCAGCGCCCATACCTGCTCGATCCGGGGTCCCGTGACCACCGCAACCGAATAAGCGGGTATCTGCTCGCGAATCTCGCGAATGGCCTGGTCCACGCTTTCGGCACGCTCGATATTGTCCGTGTGGAGTTCAATCAGAAGGACCGCGTCCGGTTTTCCCTGAAGCCAGAAGCGATTTTCCTGCTGGGCCGTATTCTGTTCGGTTCTTTCGAGAATATGACGATCGATTATTTCGAGCGCCGCGGGTCGATAGACCAAGATTTTCGAAACCGATCGTAGCGCGTCGTCGAGGCTTTCAAAGTGCGCACACAACAGGCTTCGGTCCGGCGGAACCGGCACCAGCCTGACCTTGACTGCGGTCACCAGCACCAGCGTACCTTCGGTACCGCAAAGAAAGGGCGCCAGGTTGAACGGTGAACCATGGCTTTCCCAAGGCTGGCAAGCACACAGCACATCCAAGGCATAGCCCGTGTTACGGTGGATCCCATCCGGCGCCGGGATCGATTTTTGAATCAGGGCTCGGTTTTCGTCGATCATGCCGACCAGCGTACGATAGATAGTCCCTTCCAGGTTTCGCAGTGCGAGCTTTGTCTGGACCTCCGGCGAGGCAAGCGGTCCGAACACAACCGGCGAGCCGTCGCTGAGCAACGCCTCCAGTTCCAGTATGTGTTCCCGTGTCGAGCCATAGCGCTGGCTTTGGATGCCCCAGGCATTGTTGCCAACCATCCCGCCAATCGCGCAGTATTTTGAGGTCGAGGGATTCGGACCGAACAGGAGCCGGTGCTCCAAAACAGCCTGATTCAACTGATCGCAAATCACGCCCGGTTCGACGATCGCGGTACGGCGCTGCGCATCGATCTCGACAATCCGGTTCATATATCGGGAAAAATCGACGACCAGCCCGCGGCCGACGCATTGCCCCGCCAGGCTGGTGCCTGCGGTCCTCGGAATGATCGGCAGCCTCGATCGAGAAGCGAATTGCAAAATTGCCGCGCAATCGCGTGCGTGGCGCGGACGCACGACGGCCAACGGCAGTTGCTGGTACGGAGAGGCATCTGTCGCATACAACATGCGCGCTAACCGATCGGTCAGCACATCACCCTCGATGGACCGCCGCAGTTGTTTGAGATCAGTGTCCACGCCGGGATTTTGAATCAACAGAAACTTGCCGATCGACCGGGACTGGATATCCGCGCAGCCCACCATCCGCATTGATTTCGGGAACTTATTTTTAATCAAATCCTTACAGGATCTTCACGACCGCCGCCATCGCGCCCACCGCCACAACGAGCATCGCCCCGAGTTTTATCGTCATGCGGTATTCCAGGTCTTTCATGTCCCGAACCAGTCTAGTTTCAAGTTCCTCAATATCCCGTTTCAGCGTGACCTCGAACTCCTTGATATCCCGTTTCAGAGCGACCTCGAGCTCCTTGATATCCCGTTTCAGAGTGACCTCAAGCTCTTTCACATCCCGTTTAACATCAGCAATATCCCGTTTGACAGCGGCCTCGAGTTCCTTGATGTCTCGCTTGACTTCAGCGATGTCTCGCTTGACTTCAGCAATATCGCGTTTTGTAGCGAGGTTCTCTTCAACGAACTCTGCCTCGGCTGCGGCCAAGGCCTCCGCCTGCTGCTCGGTGAATCCGGCCTCCTTGAGGCGTTTAGCGAATTTCAGGGTATCGAAAGCGATGGCGGTCATGGCGTCGGAAACAATCGCGGAGCGTGGTTCAAAGCATAGCGATATCCATACCCTGGGTCAAAGGAGAAGTAGATACCGTCTTCAAGCAAATTATGCAAGCCTGTAATTGGAATCCGGGGTTCGGATGTGTGAATTCTGAATTGAATTGCATCAATCAATGGCATTGTGGTTGCCCATGCCGCCCCGCTTGCCGGCGCTCAGCAGTCTATTCCACATTCTCGAAATCGTTCTTACCAATCAGCATCAGCTTTTTATTAACATGTTGCAGTGCCGTTGCCACAACTTGATCGTCAGGTGATACTCGCAGCGCGCGCGCATAATAACTCCTCGCTTTTTCCAGGTTTCCTTGATATTCTGCATTCAGTCCCCATTTTTGATAGATTCTCTTCATTTTATATAAACCGTATCGTGCTTCCTTATTCCGTGGATAAGCCGACAATATTTTTTTATAAGTTTCATAGGCATTATTTCCGGATGGCGTGGTAAGACGTCCTTTCGATAGCTGAACCTCTGCACGTTGCAATGCCCGTCGCGTCCATTCAAGCGAAGGATAGGCGTCGCGACCAGGCGCACTGACTTTATCGATTTCGGTGCTTGAACGGAGGTCATCGATCCTGGCGGAATACGGCGCAACCGTCAATCGCGAACTGTCCGCAGAATTGATTTTATCATCGATTCGAATATCGTTTTTCAATTCTACTGATTGGATGGACGTCCTAACGTAATCCGAATTTTCATTCAACCGTGAGGAACCGCTGACCCACGCTCGTAACGATTGTATATCGTGCCCGGAATGGAAATAGCCTGCTGCCAACACAGAAAGCATTATCATTGGTACAGCGATTATGTTAAGCATATTCGCGGTTGGCCGTATCTTTCCAAGAGCAGAGCGCATTGGCTCCGGATACAACGTCATTGCGGTAGACCCTTGAGAACCAACCGGGATGATTGCAGTTTCCGGTTTGGGGATGCCCAATTCCTCGTAACGGGTTAAGAGCCCGGCGGTTTGATCTTCCGTCTGCCCCGAATCCGGCAACCGGATTACCGATGATTGTTGACGAGGCATTGCTCCCGGCACTCCGGCCTGCTTCTGCTTCGCATCTTTGTATTGCAAATTCTTTGCGCCGCGAAATACCTCGCAGGCAGACATTTTTCTTAGCAAGCCATGTTGGGCGACAGCATCGATTATACCGTCAGTAACTGTATTTTGATTGTCGAGAAAGGTTTCCAAAAGAGCAAAGCTACAAAGAATATTAACTATCCTGAGATTCCCGTTGGAATGATACGCGATTCGTCTTAGCGCCTCTGCCGAAAACGGATTTTCTTGTTGACATCCAGCCGAGCGAATCCGAAAGTTTATGTATTCAGTGACTTCATCTGAATCGAGATAATCGAGCCTTAAATGATACTCCCTGCCTATTTCACATCGGCGGAAACTGCCGCCTTCGAATACCTGATCCAACGCTGGAGAACCGATCAGGACACTCTGAAATCCCGCATTGGAGGATATGCATTGTTTCATCAACAGAAACAGTTTGGCGATCACCTCCTGTGATAAGTCTTCCATGGCATCTACCACCAAAACATTGTGTCGCCCTTGTCGATGTTCTACTACCAGGTAATCAGAAAGTAGACGGATACGCTGCTGCAGTGTTTTCTCGGAGCAATCAACGTTAATTTTTTTACAAAAATCGTGAATTAGCTCATCCAGCCCTGGGTATCTATTACAAGCGAATAAAATTTTGTACTGTTGATCTAAGTCAGCCGATACCTGTTTGACCAATGCGGTTTTTCCGGTTCCAGCTTGCCCGGTCAACACCAATAATGGAATGCCTGAGTAAATACCTTGAAGCAGTCCATTATAAACTTCTCGAATATTTCTATTAAAATAAAAGCCACCCGGATTTACCCCCCCGGCAAACGGCATTTCCCGAAAACCGAAATAGCTTTGATACATGAATGATCCTTGATGAACGCAGTGAGTCTCGCGGGAACCTTCCGTCTCATCCAGCGAGCCTCAGGAGGCTTTTGTCCAGTTATCGTGCCTGATTTGAGCAGAAAATTAACCGGTTAGTTCCGTAGCGCGCGCTGCGCGCATCCTCTTGCCCAGCTTTTTAAGATGGCTGTCGATGATGCGCTCCGAAACCACGCGCCGGTCATCGTAAAGACGATCGCTCAGGTGTCGCGGGAAACGCCCGAGACCTGTATTTCCCGAACGCCGGTGAAGCCTAAGGCGTCAGGGCCAAGCGTACTTTGATAACCCCGTCGTCCGTCATCACTTCGGATTCAAAACCCAGTCGGCGTGCGAGCGCGAGCATTCTGCGATTTTCCGGCAGTACATA
>JAKEEL010000165.1 GCA_022616595.1 Methylococcaceae bacterium | reverse complement strand
GGTTCATATACTCGGTACGGGCCTCGATGGTCATGCTCGCCGCAACCTTTCTGTCACCCCTGAAAAGCCCTCCGAGTAATCTCTCGACGAGCGGGTTGAACACTCGGTTATCCGTTGCCCAATTGGCAACCGGAGTTCCCCAGAATGGAGCCTGCAGCGCGATCCAACCGGCCACCTGCCGGCCAATCAGCTCATTTCGACGCAGCAAGGTTTCCAGCGCGTCGATTCCCCCTTTGCTGTGCGAAACCAGGATGATTCGTTTGTCGGACCGCTGTTGATGCAAGGCGCGGACTGCGTTTTCAATCGCATCCACGTTGTTTTGCGAGAGCTTCTGTGTGCCGTAGCCGGAATCCGGTTCCAGCCGCCAGTAATGGATGCCGTGATCCCGCATCCAGCGCATCTGGTCACAAAAATAGGAATCAAAGCGTTCAGGCAACAAATCGCCGAGAAAGCCTTTCAGCAGTATGATCTGATAATCGCGGCCCAGGTCCCGAATCTCTTCGTCGCTCAGTACAGGTCCGGATCGATTGACCAGCGCGTGGTATTCTTGACTCAGATTCATGACTGTTTTGGTTCGGCTAACGTTTCAGTCATTGCGGGTATTGAAATGGATCCGCTGCGCCGGTACCGCGGCTTGGTGGTTACGACAGCAGCTCGAACGGGGACCGCAACCGAATTTGTGTGTTCGGCGCGCGATCCCCGGGTTTCAGGCTACAGTGTCCGGGCTTGAGCCAAGATTTCGGGGGTGGACTCGTTTTCGAAAATTTTGTACTCGGAGATATCCTCGAGCAATCTGGCATAATTGTTCTTGGCCAGGAATGTTTTCGGAATACCGTTCATAAGGCGCTGCTGCGCTTTCTCGAATGTCTTGCTGCCCTTGCTTACGGATTGGACATAATCGTTATAGTTACCATTTGGAATCAATAAGGTATCGATCGTATCGCGGACCGATTGCATATAAAGCCGGAGCGCTTTAACCAGGTTCTTCGCGTTCTTCCCCTCGTAATCCGAAACCAGGCTACCCATTTCTTCCATCTTTTCCAGTCGACTCTCGAGTTCTTGCTTGACCGCCTGGGCCGGTTCCTCCTTCGTCGCCCACGAGGACTGTATCCGCAAAAACTTGGAAAGATATTTGGAAGACGCCGCGGAATCGATGATTGCCGAGGTTTTGCGGTACTCTTCGGACGCCTTGAAAACGGTTCCGTCGCCGATCTCCTTGACGTAGGAGGCAAAAATGTAAATCAGTTGGGCTTGGGCTTCGTCGAGTTTTTCTTCAAATTCCAGCGTGGCGTCGAAGTGCGGATCCAGAGACTTGGCTTTGCCGAGCATTTCACGCGATTGCTGCAACCCTTTATAAAGCCTTTCGGGTTCCACCACCGCGCCGTCCTTCAACGTCCAGAATTTGGAAAGCGCGTCCCGCGCCTCCTGCAAGTGCGTGAATATCTGACTCGAATCTCGAATCACCTGTTTAGCTCCCGGGTTGTCCGGCTTTAAAGCGAGTAATTTCGAGGCATACATCAATGCTTCTTCGTGGTCATGATCTTCCAGGGCGTTCTGCATTCCGCTCGTCAATTTATCTTCTTCGCTTCGAGTTGCGTAATAAATGCCGATCAGGACGAGCAGCGTTACCGCGACTGCCAGTACATGATATTTCTTAGCCCACATATTGCCTTACCCCTTGACAGAATGAACGATCAAATAAAAATTTAGCGCCGTCGGCCCGTGATTCAACCGGGCAGACGCATCTTTAAGCCCCGATTCGATCGGGGCCGATAATCCGGGAATTTTACCCGCGGGCCGGACGCCCGGAAATGGATTCGCCCCGTCCCACAGGCCCGGCAATAGTACTTAAAATAGCAGCCAAAGTACATTCCGGAAAGCCCATGCTTGAGACGAATGCCTCGGCGACAAGCGCCGGGTTCGACGCGGTCAACGATACGCATCGATCTGCTGAATTCCGTTCCCGAATTCGGGCGCTCGTAACCGGAGTTGAGCTATTCAATGCCATACGGTATGCTAGCTTGGGTCATCTCGACCGATCTTTTAGAACCCTTGCGCTGAGATTCCCCGGACGATAAAAATATCTATGCCTTTCGGAGCCAAGCGATGAAATGCCTGTATTACCTGAGTCCTACCTTGGACAGTGCCCATAAAATTTCCGATGATCTACATGAGGCTGGCGTGGACGACTGGTTTATTCATGTAATCTCCAAGGATGATTCGGGATTGAAAAAAGAACACATTCACTCGGGGAATTATATCGAGAAGCTCGATATTCTGCGCTACGGGATCATCGGTGCGGTGATCGGGTTCGTTTGCGGTCTCGTGGTTGCCGCAATCGTGATGGTCACGGAGCCGTTCGGATCGGAAGCCAAAAGCATCATCTACTATGGAATCGTAATCCTTTTGACCTGTTTCGGAGCATGGAGCGGCGGATTGACCGGCGTCGCGAGCGACAACAAGAAGATCGGCGAATTTAATTCGGATATCGAATCCGGAAAATATCTGATACTGATTTATGCCCGCAAACACATGGAAAACGTCATTCAGGAAATGATGAAGAAGAACCATCCGGAATCCACCCTGGAAGCGGTCGATGAAAATTTCTATAATCCATTGATCGGATTGAAACGCCAGCACGCGGGCAATTGAATTGTAATGTTCAGAATGCGGGATTGCGGAGTATCCGTACGAGGGGAACGGACTAACCGAATCACGCGAAATTCGGGCGCTGTCCGATCCGGGATGTTGCTCAGGGGCTCGGCTCGCGGTTGCACCGGCTCGGATTCTGGTTTACCCTGCGCGGCCTCGAAAAGTGAAAATCTTTTTTCCGGAGAGATGTCCGAGTGGTTTAAGGAGCACGCCTGGAAAGTGTGTATACGTTAATAGCGTATCGAGGGTTCGAATCCCTCTCTCTCCGCCAAAATCCCATAAATTAAGGTTTTCTGGTCCTTGAATTTTCTGTAAGTTTGGTCGCACGATACCCTCCTTGAATCCACCAGTGCACCAGATTCGATCATAACTCGGCGAATTTCCCGAGCTGGCTGATCGAATGACCGACCAATTCGAAGTGCCGGCTTTTCGGTTCGCCGACCGGCGGCGGTGGAACTATCCAAAATGTGCTCAGTCCAAAAATTGGGACGGCCGTCCGAAAACTTCGATGTTTTTTTCACTGAAGTGGATTGAAAGGAGAACAAAAATGAGGCAATTATTGACCGCAGCATTGACCATGTTGGTATTGAGCTTCTTCGCAGCCAACGTAGGATTAGCCGCCGAGGATCACGCCGCCGAAGCACTGAAGCACGCGGAACAAGCGGTGGAACACGGTAAAATGGGACATGCGGATGTATTAGTGCAACATGCCAAGGAAGCCACGACGCATGCCGAAGCCGCGCAAAAAGAAAAGGCAAATGAGCACATGGCTACAGGCATTACCCATCTGCAAGCTGCCATCGAACACGGTGACATGAACCATGCGGATGTCGCCACGAAACATGCGGAAGAAGCTGTCACACATATTAAACAAGCACAATAGATTTAGATTATTGTACCGAGGAGAACGGGCTGGCTGCTTTAGGGCACTCAGCCCGTGCTTCCGCTAGTGCTATAACACATAAATAACGGAACATCTGTTATTTTGTCGCATGTTCACTCCCTGACGAGGCGCCTGCCATGCGACAGACCGAACTGCTTCTTGCTGACGAGGACCGTGAGTTGATCGAGCAGGTTTATGTCACGGTGCGGCGCATCCATGGTGGTGGACAATCTCAACGCCCACTTTCGCAAGTGCTTCGAGGATATCCTCGGCGTCCAGAAAGCGACGGCACTGCTGCGCCGTATCGATTTTCACTATACTCATCGCACTTCGAATTTCGGCGCCGGGGTGTTTGCCAGAGGACGCCGTGAATACATCCATGTAGGCTTTGTGACAGCTTCCTTGCTGTCAAAACCTCTGGCAAACACCCCGGGCACCTCCATCGCCGGAATTCGAAGTGCGAACGGTATAATAGGCCATGATACTAGGAACATTGCCCGGGCAGGCAAATTCCCTCCCTCAGGGCCGCCAACGCATCGGCCGCGGCGGACTGCGCAAACAGCACGTCGACACCGACCGTAATCAGTGTATACCCTTGATCCATGTAGGGTTTGACCGCGGCAGGACTCACGCCAAAATATCCCAGCCGAAGTTCTTTTTTCAGGCAGCTGTCACGGACTTTGTCGATCGCCTCAAGGACCTCGGGATCAGCGACATTTCCGATTTTACCAAGGCTGGCCGAAAGGTCGTAGGGCCCGATCAGAATCGCATCGAGTCCCGGCAATGACGTGATTTCATCAATGCAGCGGACCGCATCGATGTGTTCGGCCTGCAGGATCACCGCGACATCGCTGTTCGCATTATTCAGATACTCGCTGAACCTCGCACCGTAGCGATGGGCCCTTCCCAATCCAACGCCGCGGGTACCTTGCGGGGGATATTTGCAGGATTGGATGGCCAAGCGGGCCTGTTCCGCGGAGTTGACCTGCGGAACGATGATGCCCGAGGCCCCGATATCCAGCATTTTTTTGATCCACACATCCTGACCGCAGGGCACCCGGATTACACAGGGACAACGTTCTCCGGCCGCCTGCAACAGGGACTGCGCGACCCGCGAATCGAAGGAGGCATGTTCGCAATCGATGAACAACCAGTCGAATCCCGCATCCACCATGATCTCGACCATTTCCGACGAAGGCAGCGTGATCATCGTCCCGATCAGCGTTTCCCCGCGGAGTAATTTCTGCCGAAAATTCATTTCGAGATTCCCGAAAATATCAGTGATCGTCCATTTTAGCTACTCGGAGATCGACTGAACAACCCGCTATCCATGAATATTTTTTTCTTGCCTCGACTTCGCGTAGAATTGCCGTTCCAGTTACCTTGGAGTATTTGATGTACCGATCGCTTTTGCTGTCAATCGTGTTG
>JAKEEL010000021.1 GCA_022616595.1 Methylococcaceae bacterium | reverse complement strand
TTTGCCCTGCCGGAATCGGGAATCGATATGGAGTCTCTGGAAATCGATTTAATCAATCAGGCGCTTGCGAGAACGAAAGGAAACCGCAGTAAGGCAGCCCGCTTGCTCGGCCTGACCCGGGATACCCTGCTCTATCGGATCCACAAATACGGTATTCCGGTCTAATATCACGGCAGCGGTTGAGCCCGCCGGGAGCGACCAGCCCTGCTGGATCGTCGGGTAAACGTTCAGGCCGGCTTGGATCGCTGGATTCGCGTTTCTCTCGCTAACGGGGTTGGAAACGACGCCTTCTTGCCGGCGGCGTAACGGAAGCACCGCTCTTTGATCCCATGGTCCCGCTTCCCTGCCTTGGTTCCCCTATACTGGAGAATCATGTCCAACATCCATCCGGTAAAACTGATGAAAATTCCTTTCTTCTTTGCGGCGCTGATGCTTGTTTCCGCTCCAGCGGTCCAGGCGATGGAGCGCGATGGATCGGTGCCTCGTGGCATCGGCCAGGCCGCCAGACAGGTTTATGATGCAGGGCAGGACGCCGGCCAGGCCGCGGGAAACGCAAGCCAGAACGCATCCGACTGGTTTATCGGGCAGCTGTCCGTCGCCGGGGAATCCCTGTTCGGCCTTGCTGAAGCCATCGGGACTCCGATTGATTTATTCTTCTATGATGTCCGCCAAGGCTATGAGACGAATCGATCAACTCCGGATCCACCCGCCTGGACGGGACATGAACCCCCTTATTCAGATTGAGTCTTGCGATCTCGGGAGCGGCAGCCGACTATTCGATTGATCAGCACACCGATATCGATTTTCCCGCGGCTCCGAATGGAAACGGAATCCTTCCTTTCGGACCGGGTCAGCGGCTCGCGGTGTTCCATTTGAGATTCCAGAACCTCGATGCCGGCGTCGGATGGATCGTTGTTCGCGAGCAGGCGTTCGGTGATTCTGGCCCTGAGCATCCCAAGCGGGGCCTGGAAATCCAATATCAGGAATTCGGCCCCGGACTTCTCAGCGAGAAGCCGAAATTGATTCCGCCGGGTTTGCTGCAGAAAGGTCGCATCGACAATCACCGAATGTCCGGAATTGAGGAGCCTGGCCGCGGTTTCCGCAAGATGGCGGTACGTGATCCGCGTGGCTTCCTCGCTGTACAAGGCATGATCGAATCGAGGGTCGGTTAGGACGAGTCTTTTCCTTTCGACGTCGGACCTCACCTGAATCGCGGGCAGCTTTTCGGCGATCTGCGCAGCGACCGTCGACTTGCCGCTACCGGAAAGACCGTGGGTGATCATCAGGATCGGGAAAGTTCTGGAAGTCGAGGCAAGCGCAACCGCAATGTAGGTGCGGTACTTGGCTTCGAAGCCTTCGTTGCTCGAATGATCGCGCGTTGCAGGGTTGCGACTGAAGAGGGCGATTTTCGCGCGGACCAGTGCGCGATAGACCCGGTAATAATCCAACAGCGCAAGCGCCTGAAAATCTCCGGTGATTTGCAGGTAACGGTTAAGCAAGCGATAGCCGTATTCGGGAAGGCGATGGGCACAGAGATCCATCACGATAAATGCGATCTCATCGATGACGTCGATCCAGCGCATCTCCTCATTGAATTCGATGCAGTCGAACGGAACGGGATGCCCGTCGATAGCCACGATATTGCCAAGATGGAGATCGCCGTGGCATTCGCGTATAAAACCCGATTCGGATCTTATTTGCATGAAATCTCTGCATTCGGCAAATTTTTGCATGGTCCATTCACGCAATCGGGCCAGTGCGTCGCACGGTTCATCGGGTCTGGCGAGCGGGCTTAATTCGCTGAAGTTCCGCATGGCTGCGGCATGAATGCTTTCCGGATTTCCGGCGGCGGCCGGACCCGTGAATTTTGGACTGTTCAGGTGAAAGTTCGCAACGGTGTCCGCCAAGCGGTCGATATGGACCGGTTGCAACCGTTGATTCACCGCGAGTCGATCGAATTCTGCCTCACGGTCAAACTGGCGCATTTTCACCGCGTACTCGATCGCCGGCGTCGACCCGCTGAAGGTGGGCTTTTCGGGTCGTCCCCGGATCGGAACGACCTCCAGATAGAGTCCGGACGCAAGCCGCCGGTTCAGGCGGAGTTCTTCTTGGCAATAATGCCGGCGCAAGGGCAGGCGCGAAAAATCCAGGAACGGGAATCGGACCGGCTTCTTGATTTTGTAAGCGAGTTCGCCGGTCAATAGCACCCAGGAAATATGGGTTTCAACGAGCCGAACCGAGGATGGAGAATCCGGGTAGATTTCCGGTTGCAATAGCGCTTCGATCAGACGGGGAAGCGGCATTTTCTGGATTGCCCCGAAGCCGGCCGGAATTACCGCGGAATCATCTCGATGAGCCGTTCCGCTCCATCGGTATCCGATGCGGCGGCCGGGGTTCCAGATGAATGACCCCGTTTTGGATCGAGATGGCCAACTCGCCGCCCAAAATGGCGTGCAGCCGTTCGCCGACGATCGCTTTGCGCCAGCCATGCAGCAGCTTGGAATCGGGGTTACCCGACACCAGTTGCTCGATCTCTTTTCTCGGCGCCAGCGTAGGGGCACTCAGCGAATGTTCGAGCGCGAGCTGATGGACGACGCCGCTTAGCAAACTGATCAAAACCTCCTGCTCCGGAGATTTTTTCACAAGTTTCGATTTGATTTCAGGTTCAATCGGCGGATTGCTCCGGGCTTTTTCGACGACTTCGCAGATCTTTTTTCCGTATCGTCTCAACGCTCGCTCATTGAGTCCTCGCAATGAGCCGAGTTCATCGACACGGGACGGCTTCAACCGCGCGATGTCGAGCAGCACGTCATCCTTGACAATCCAGTTGCGCGGGATATTGCTCCGATAAGCGTTCTGTTCTCTCCACCCCGCGAGACTCTGTAAAATTGAAAGCGCTCCTCCGTTCAGGTTTTGTATGCCGCGGATGCGTTGCCAAGCCTGGTCCGGAGGGTTCCTGTAGTTGTCCGGGTCGAGCAACGCGGCGAAATCATCGGACAGCCAGTCCGATCGCCCGAGAGCGGACAGCTGGTCCCGCATTTTCTGATAAATCCGGGCCAGATAGAGCACATCGTTCCCCGCATACTGGATCTGATCGCGGGACAAGGGACGCGTGCTCCAATCGGTTCGTGTATGCGCCTTGACCAGATTCACACCGAGCAATTCCGAGACCAACCCGGCATAGCTGATCTGCTCGGTGAATCCGAGTATGGGGGCGGCCAGCTGGGTATCGAAAACCGGACCCGGCAGGGAGCCGCGGATATTGAAAAATATTTCCAGATCCTGCCTTCCCGAATGGAACACCTTGATGCTCCGCGGATCGTACAGGATGTCGAACAGCGGGCCCAGGTCTTCAATGGTCAAGGGATCGATGCACGCGACCTGCTCGGTGGTTGCGATCTGGAGCAAGCAGAATCGCGGGAAATAGGTACTCTCGCGTAAAAATTCCGTATCCACCGCGAGCCAGTCGCTGCCCTCGACCTGTGCGCATAAGCTTGCCAGTCCGGAAGACGTATCGATGTAATCGATCTCGATTTTATTGTCGATTGGATACAAAGCGGTTACCATTTACCCAGGCAAACTGCAAAGCGCGATAATATAGCATAGTTAGCCATATCTATCCTTTGATGGCATCGGGGTCGATCATGAACGATATAGTTCCGAGGGAAGCGATGCCGGTACGTGCCGGCCGGGTTGACTACACACCGCAATGATCGATACTTTTAGAGCCTGGTACCATTGGCCAGTTCGTTTGATGGAAGAAATTAAACGGAAGCTTCGTGACCACCTCAGAATCCAGTTCATTACCCGCTTCGATGTTTAACGGATTTGTGGGCCGTATTCCGATTTATGATCGCAGACTGGACTTGTTTGCCTACGATCTGAAGGTTTGCGGCATTCAAAGTTCGAGTCCGATTACAGGTCCCGGGAATTCAGGCGAAGCGGTGGATTATGCAGTCATCCGGGCATCCGAGGAAATCATATTATCGGATCTTGTAGGCCGGAATTGCGGCTTTCTGGTCGTCCCCGATTCCTTGCTTGATCGAGTCAGCGATTTGTCCTGGCCGAAAGAACAGGTCGTCCTCAGGGTTTCCTTCGACGCGCGTTCCAAGGAACGGATCGATTGCATCAGGGAACTGAGCCAAGCGGGCTACAAGATCGCCATCGAGGGGAATTCACAGACACTCGAGGCATTGCAGGACGCCCGATTCGCGTCAGTCTGTTCGATCGATGCCGCGGCGAGGCTTCCCCAAACCAGTTCCTGCATCTCCAGGCTGCATGACCAGGGAGTCAAACTGTTTGCGAGAAATGTCGCATCCCCGGCCCAATACGAGCAGTTGCAATCCCTGGGTTTCGACCTGTACCAAGGAAGATATTTCGAACAGCCGAAACTGGCTAAGAATAATTTCATAGCGGCCAACAAAACCGCCGTACTCGAATTGCTGGCCCGCTTGCACGACCCGAAGGTCACCATCCAGGAAGTAGAAACTCTGGTCACCAAGGATGTGACGCTGAGTTACAAAATTTTGCGCTTGATCAACACCGCTTATTTCGGAATCCCGAGGCGGATCGAATCCATCCGGCGTGCGGTTATATTTTTTGGTCTCGATCGGATTAAGAACTGGGCCTCGGTCATCTTGTTCAGCGCGGTCGAATATAAACCCGGAGAGCTGATGACAACAGCACTGGTACGCGCCCGAACCTGCGAAATTCTGGCCGAAAAGCTCGGACGGCAAGGGACCGAAAGCTACTTTATCAGCGGTCTGTTTTCGATACTGGATGCGATCATCGATTTACCGATGCCGGACATCGTCGAAAAACTCAGGCTTTCGGAGGAAATCTGCGCGGCTCTGGTGCACGGAAGCGGACCGATCGGCGAACTGATGAAGGGTTTTTTGTCGATCGAAAACGGCGCCTGCTGCCCGTCGGTTTCCAGGCTTCTAAACAACGGACTCGCCTTGGATGCCTATACGGACGCAATTCGTTGGGCTAATGCCGTGAGTCATGCCCTGACCGATTAACAAAAAGGAACGTTCCTTTTTTTGAACCTCTACCGGAATCCGGGGCGCTCCG
>JAKEEL010000164.1 GCA_022616595.1 Methylococcaceae bacterium | reverse complement strand
GCCCGACGATCAACATTCCGATTGGAAAGGATCCGCCCGACTTCACATTGAAGCTGGACAGATCTGACGCAAAGATCACGATCGCGAAGATTAACAAGGAACAATGCATAATTCACGGAACCTGGCAGCTTCAGCCCGCGTAAGGCGAAACCAAGGATGGGTTCCGCCGAATATCAGACTTGGGCTGTTGCCGGCAGATTTTCGCGCGTAATACGAGGACTGGCCTGAATTGACGGATCGCCTGACGGCATCCATCCTACGATTTCGATGCGAACAACTCCTTTTCATCCTTGGGCAAGACAAATACGCCCACGGATTTTAAAAGACCGCTGGAAAAATCGACCAAGCGCTCGGTCTGCTGACCCTGGTCCCGCAACTGTTTGAATGTTTGTTCGGTGGATTTTGTGATCTCGATCGCCCTTTCGCGTAATTGCCGGGTCATTTCCGCCTGGATTTTGGAATTCTTCGCGATATGCTGCACGAACTTGACCAGGTTGGCCGTGGTGTCCCGAGTTTCGCGCATTTCGTTTCCGGCTTTCTGGGCCAGTTCCGTACCATGAACCACCTGGTTGATCGCATCGTTCATGGTGGTAACCGTATCGGCGGTCTCGACCTGGATGTTGTTGACCAGGCGGGAGATTTGCGAAGTCGCTTCGCGGGCGCTTTCCGCGAGTTTCTGCACTTCGTTCGCGACCACCGCGAAGCCTTTGCCGGCTTCACCCGCCGAAGCCGCGTGCATCGAGGCGTTCAACGCAAGAATGTGGGTACGTTCGGCGATTCCGTTGATGATACCGACCACGCTGCCGATCTCCTGAGAGCGTTCGCCGAGACGTTTGATCCGCTTTTCCGTTTCGCGGATCGTGTTTCGAATCGAGGTAATGCCCTGTACCGTACCCAACACGGTTTCCTGCGCTTTATCGGTCGTTTTAATGGCTTTTTCGGCGGCCTGGTTGCAGGAGTTCGCGAGCTTCGCGATATTCAGCATAGTTTCGGATGCATGACTGAGCTCGGCCGCGGTTTTTTCCATTTCGAGTTTTTCCTCGGCGGCGATATTGATCACGCTGTCGGACTGCGCCTTGACATGTTTGGAGACCAGGGCGACGTCCTCCGCGATGCGCAGAATGCGGCGCAGTACCTGTGCCGTTTCACTGGAAAGAAGATTCAACGCGTCGCCGACCGGGCCGGTCACATTTTCGGCGACCGGCAGTTTCGCGGTGAGATCCCTTTGGGCAAGCTTGGCGACTCCATGCAGCAGATCGATGATCGAGTCGTTCAGCATTTCATTTTCTTTGCGGATTTTCGCGCTGACCGCTTCGCGCTGATCGACCATGATGTCGAATTGACGCCCCAAAACGCCGATTTCATCGAAAGTTTGCAGATTGGCGCGCACCGTGCTGTCGCCCTCGGCGAGCTTTTGCATGACCCCGACCAGATAACCGACCGGATTCGTAATAGACCGTACGATGTATATCGCAACCAGAGCGGCGATCGTGATAAAACCCAGGATCAGTGACGAGACGACAATCATTTGTTCCCTTGCCGAATCGATTTGCGCCGAGAACAGGTGATCGAGTTCGGCGAAACCCACGTCCATCGTCTTGAATACTTCTTCGATCGCGGTCGAATACTGCTTGTAATAGTCAGTCGAAGAATAATCGACCGATTCGGTTCCGATGATCTCCGTGTCGGAAAGCTTGAGCGCCCGATCGACCAGATCAGTCGCGGTTTTGATCTGTTCGGCCAGGGCCTGGTTCGGGTTTTCGCTGAGCTTCAGAGATTTCGAAAAATTGCGGTCGGCGCTGATCCGGTGCGCGTTGGCGATGTTGGTCATGATCCCTAAGCGGGCGCGATCCTGCAAGGTTACAGACTCTCCGGAAACGGTGGTTTCCTGCAATCTGGAGGATGCCGCCTTCGCCAAAAGACCGGTTCCCCATCCTCGCGCCTGCCCCAGGTATTCGGACAGCGTGGGGCTGTCCACCAGAACTGCCTGCACCAGAAAATTGCTTTCCGGGTTCGGATCCAGGGAAAGTCCGTAATAATCGATCGCCAAATCCAGGATCTCCAAGACTTGAGCGATCAGGCGGGTATGCGCGCTGAAGTTTTCCGGCGGCGCCACCGAACGGTCGTCAACCGCTTGAGCAATTTCGGGCCAGTCCTGCTTGATGGCAGCCCAAATCTTCAGCACTTGCTGATCATCGATCGACTTGCTCATGGCGTCGAATGCCGCGATGTGCTGCACGGTGAGCCCCTTTGTGGTCTTTTCCTCGTCCGCGAGGGCTCCGTTACCGCTGAGCAATCCCGTCGAAGATCCGCGATGCCTCGGCAGAGTATTCACGAGCCCGAGCAATTCCTTTACGATCTTAAGGCCTTCCTGCTCGCGCAGGGCCGCATCGATGCGTTCCTGCTGCCCGTTCACGAAGTTGTAAAACCCGCTTCCGATCAGGGTAAAAGCAATCACCCCGAGTATCGCGAACTTCTGCCAGAGCAGAAATCGGTCGAATAAATTTAGTTTTGCCAGTTTCATAGGTGCGGTTTCCGATTATCAATAATAAGTACGATGGTTCAGGTTGCGATATTTCTACACTGTTGATCTTTCCAACAAATCGATGATTTTCTTCAGCAAGTCGTCGTCGCGGACCGGTTTGGCGAGATAGTCGTCGATGCCCGCTTCCTCGGCCATTTCACGGTGTTTTTGGGTGATTCTGGACGTGATCATGATCACGGGCAGCCTTGCATGTCTCACTTGGTTACGGATATGAGCAGTCAATTCAATGCCGTTCATGCGGGGCATCTCGAGGTCTGTGAGCACCAGATTCGGTTCGGCTTGCGCAAGAACCTCCGCCGCTTCCATTCCATCCCGGGCGCTGAGCACCTGGTATCCGGCGTCCCCCAACAGTTGTTCCATGGCCCGGCGCTGACTTAATGAATCGTCGACAACCAGAATCGTCGGCGCCGCTGAATCGGGCTCCTCGAATTCGCCGGGATCGATGCAGGGACCGGAGTCCGCTCGAACCGGGACTCGCAGTAATTCGGGCAAATCCAGCACCGGAGCCACCGCGCCGTCACCCAGGATGGTCGCGCCGATGAAACCCGGAATTTTGCCGATATGGCAACCCAGGCCTTTGATCACGACGTCCCGGGTATCGATCATCGAATCGATCAG
>JAKEEL010000163.1 GCA_022616595.1 Methylococcaceae bacterium | reverse complement strand
GGTAGTGCGGTTGCTGGATGCCCCATACGAGAAAGGTGTAAAGGTTGGTGGCAACGCAAAAACAGAACTTGAACAACGGCTGCAACGTTCCCCAGCTTTACACTGGTGGGATATAATCATCCATCCTACAACGGTATATTTGTAATTTCTATATCCCTAAGTAAGTGCCATTCGGGTCAGACCCCGTTTTCTACTGTCCGGAATGCTACCGAGGCGTTTGTTTCCGTTCAGTACCGGGACACGCTCGCCGTTCGGCCGGATTGCATCGATCGCGCTGATGGCGAAGCGGCCCTTGTGTTTTCCGAGGCCCGGATGCTTACCGAGCGATTCGAGTGCCGCGATGCAGACGGGAAGCTGTGTAACGGTGCTGCCGAACAGCACCAGTTCGAAATGGAAGTGCTCTCCGGGCTCGAATTGCGATTGTTCGTCGAACGGCGGGATCAGTACGAAGGGTTTTGGCAGTTGGTCCGGGTCTTTTCCGTAACCCGGAAGTGGCGGCTTGAAGAACAAATCGTAGAAGTGCGGGCTCAGGCTTTTCAGCGCGTGTCCGAACGCGCCGTGAAAGGTCGAGCCTTTGTACCCCGAGGGAAGCACGATCGGGGATATCGCGGTTAATCGAAACCTGAACCGCGAGAGTTTAAAAACATGGCCGATCAAATAAGCTACCCCCTTGCATGACTCTCATTCCGTTTCCCAATCCATTTCAGCCGGCTGGGAAGATCCCGCTGGATGGATCTACAACCGGTGATCATTTTCCACCATTTTGAATCGATTTGCCAGATGGGTTCATTGACTTGGGGAGAATCGATGGACCGTCACAATGGATCTGATTTCGTTTGAACCGTGTCCTCGGCTCCCGCGATCAGCAATCGGAACAGGCCGGCCGGGTATCAACTTCCGCCAAGGGCGTTTTGTCAGCGCCCGGCCGCAAAATACGCCTGCATCGTGCGCCGCCCACACGGATTATCACTCCGGCAGGTGGTTTTTCAAGAACGGAATCGTCAGCTTGCGCTGTTCTGACAGCGAGGCATAATCCAGGGTTTCGAGAAAACTCCATAAGCTCGGCAGATCTCTCGGATAACGCTTCAGCAGGAAGCGCCCGACCTCTTGCGGCAGGCTAAAGCCGAGCTGTTTGGCCTTGAGAATCAATGCACCGAGTTTGTCCGAATCGTGCATCTCTTTGAGTTCAAGCGTCAGGCCGCTTTGCAGGCGGGATGCCAGGTCGCGAAGCTGAATCCCGAGCCTTTGCGGCGGCAACCTGGCACTCACAACCAGATGCTTCGATTTTTCCCGATGCCGGTTGAAAAAGTGAAAAAATGCGGTTTCCCAGTCCGGGTTTCCCGCGATCGAATCGATGTCATCGACACAGACGAGATGATAGTTCTCGAGTCCTTCCAATAGGTCCGGACTCAATTTTGTCCATTCCTGGAACGGCAGATAAAAGGCGCTCCGATCGATCCGGCTTGCGGCACGGCAGCTCGCTTGCAATAGATGGGTTTTACCGAGCCCCGATTCCCCGCGGATGAACAGGAGATGATCTCCCTGATCCGATTGCAGGAATGCCTTGAGTGATTCGATGACTTGGCGGTTGGGCCCCGCAAAGAAGGTATCGAAATCCTGGTTGCCATGGAATACGAACGGCAGGGGAACTTGAACCGGCATGGTCAGGGTGCTGTTGCCTGCTCTAGGTACCGGACGAAGCCGGTCGATGCGAGGCTATCGAAAAGGCATCGGCGATTCACAGCCTGACGTTGGCCAAGGCCAAAGCCGTTCTCGCGAGCCGGGTGCCCAGATTTCTGCAGATCGTTTTTTCATCCTCGGTCAGGCCGATCTTGTCCTTGCCGGACAGGTGACTCGGGCCGTAGGGGGTTCCGCCGGACACGGTCCGCATCAGCGCGGGTTCGGTGGACGGGACTCCGAGGACCAGCATGCCATGATGCAGAAGCGGCAGCATCATGGACAGCAGGGTGGTTTCGTGCCCGCCGTGCATGCTCGATACCGCGGTGAAAACGCCCGCGGGTTTGCCGGCCATTCCCCCCGAAAACCAGAGTTCGGTGGTATTATCCAGGAAGTATTTCAGGGGCGCGGCCATGTTGCCATAATGGGTCGGGCTGCCGAGCGCGAGTCCGTCACATTGTTTCAGATCCTCGAGGGTCGCGTAAGGGTGGCCGGATTTCGGAATGCTGTCCTCGGTCGCTTCGCAGACCGTGGAAACGCCGGGGACGGTGCGGATCTTGGCGGTCGCATCGGCGACTTCATCGACACCGCGCGCGATCTGGTTGGCCATTTCCGCGGTGGACCCGTATTGGCTGTAATACAGGATCAGAATTTCAGCCATCGTCAGAGTATGCTCAGCACATTTTCCGGCGGACGGCCGAGCGCAGCCTTGTCACCGGCCACGACGATCGGGCGTTCGATGATTTTCGGATTTTCGACCATGCCCCGGATCAATTGCTCCCGGCTGAGTCCGGGATCATCGAGCCCGGCCTCCCGGTATTCCGGTTCTTGTTTGCGCATCAGATCGCGCGGTTCGATCTTCAATCGATTCAGAATTTCGCTGAGATCATCGAAGCTCGGGGGTGTCGACAGGTAATCGATAATAATAGGTTCGACGCCCCGATCACGCAGCAGCTGCAAGGTTTGTCTGGATTTGCTGCAGCGCGGATTGTGATAGATCGTGACACTCATGACTCTCTCCATTCATTCGGATAGGGGCGTATAGTACTGGTCGCACGTCCGAGTGCCAAGTACCCCGCTATGGTATCATCCGCACTTTTCATGCAGGGTCCTTGGAGCGCGATGAGACTTCCGGATTTTTCTTCGGCGAATGTTCTGGTCGTGGGCGATCTGATGCTGGACCGCTACTGGTACGGGAGCACCTCACGAATTTCGCCCGAGGCGCCGGTGCCGGTGGTGCATGTCGGAAAGTCCGAAGAACGGGTCGGCGGAGCCGGTAATGTGGCGCTGAATATCGCGGCTCTCGGGTCTCATGCCTCGGTGATTGGATTGTGCGGTAACGACGCGGCCGCCGATACGCTGCAAGAATTGATGGAATCGGCAAAGGTCCGCTGCTTGTTGCACCGGGTTCCAAACCGCGAGACCATCACCAAACTCCGGGTGCTGAGCCGGAATCAGCAACTGATCCGGCTCGATTTCGAGGATGGATTCCAGGGCATCGAATCCGACACGATCCTGGATTTTTTCCGTCGTGAAGTCGAGAATATCGATGCCGTGGTGCTTTCCGACTATGGAAAGGGAACGCTCCGTTCGGTCCAGTCATTGATCGCGATTGCACGAAACGCGGCTAAGCCGGTACTGGTCGATCCGAAGGGACGGGATTTTTCGATCTATTCGGGCGCGACCGTGGTCACCCCGAATCTTGCCGAATTCGAAGGAGTCGTCGGACCCTGCGGCAATTCGAAGCAACTGGTCGAAAAAGGCCAGCGCCTGATCCGGGATCTCGGGATCGATGCCCTTTTGGTCACGCGCGGCGAGCATGGGATGACACTCATCGAACGGGACGCCGAGCCGCTGCATCTACCGACCCAGGCGCTCGAGGTGTATGACGTCACCGGTGCCGGCGATACCGTGATTTCTGTCCTGGCGGCGGGCCTGGCCGCGGGCCTTGCCTTCCGCGATTCGACCGCATTCGCCAACGTGGCCGCGGGCATCGTGGTGGCCAAGCTCGGGACCGCGGCCATCACGCTGGACGAGTTGCGTTACGCACTGCAGAAACAGCGCGCCCATCACCGCGGTATCATCGAGGTCGAACCGCTCGTCGAAACGCTTGCCGTGGCGCGTTCCAGCGGCGAAAAAATCGTCGCGACCAATGGCTGTTTCGATATCCTGCATCCGGGCCATATCGCCTATTTGCAGCAAGCCCGGAATCTCGGCGACCGGCTGGTCGTCCTGGTCAACAGCGATGCTTCGGTCAGACGGCTCAAAGGGCCTCAGCGGCCGGTGAACAACCTGAAGACACGGATGGCGATGCTGGCGGCCCTGGAATGCGTCGATTGGGTCATTTCGTTCGCCGAGGACACGCCCGAAACCCTGCTTTGCCGGATCCTGCCCGATATCCTGGTCAAGGGGGGGGACTACCAGGATGTCACCGCGCTCGCGGGTTACGGTTGCATCACCGCGAATGGCGGCCGCGTCCTTATACTCGATTTTGTCGAAGGTTTTTCGACTTCCGAATTTATTCGAAATCTGCGTGAAAACGGTTAAAATAGCGTTTCCCGTCTGCGCCCTGGCAACCTTTTACGGAAGCGGAATTCGAGTCCGGCAGGCGCGCCGATGCTAACCGTCAAACACCATTCAAAACTCGCCGCACCCATGAGTGATGACTGAAATCGTCCGTATCGAATCGGAGATCAAACCCGCATTCGATCTTCCGCCCCATTCCCTGCAAGCGGAACAATCGGTTTTGGGCGGATTGATGCTCGACAATCGCAGCTGGGATTCGATCGCGGACCGGGTCGGGGAGGAGGATTTTTATCGCAAGGAACATCGTCTGATTTTCCGGGCGATCCGGAAACTCGCGGATCATGACAGCCCCTTCGATGTGGTGACCCTGTCCGAGGTTCTGGAACGCGAAAACGCGCTCGGCGACGCCGGGGGGCTCCGCTATCTCGGGACTCTGGCAAAGGACACACCGAGTGCCGCGAATATCGTCGCCTACGCGGATATCGTCCGGGAACGCTCGGTATTGCGCCAGTTGATCCATGTCGGCACCGAAATTTCCAACGCGGCCTTCCGCACGCAGGGGCGCGGCACCGCGGAGCTGCTCGAATTCGCCGAGCAGAAGGTTTTCGAGATCGCCGAGCAGAGACAACGTCAATCGAGCGGTTTCATCGGCATCAGGACCTTGCTTGCCAAGGCTGTCGAACGGGTTGAAAAGCTGTACCAGCAGGAGGGATCATTGACCGGCGCGGGCACCGGTTTTCATGACTTTGATGACATGACCTCCGGCCTGCAAGCTTCGGATCTGATCATCGTCGCGGGGCGTCCTTCGATGGGCAAGACCAGCTTCGCGATGAATATGGTGGAGAACATCGCAATCAAGGGCGATAAACCGGTCGCGGTTTTCAGCATGGAAATGCCCGGCGAACAGCTCGCGATGCGCATGATGTCCTCGCTGGGCCGGATCGACCAGCACAAGGTTCGTACCGGAAAGCTCGATGACGATGAATGGCCGCGTTTGACCTCGGCGATCAATATCCTGGCCGAGGCCCGGTTGTTCATCGACGATACGCCGGCCATGACTCCGACCGAAGTGCGGGCCAGGGCAAGGCGTCTGACCCGCGAATACGGCCAGCTCGGCCTGATCGTGCTGGATTACCTGCAATTGATGCAGGCTCCCGGAAACAGCGAAAACCGGGTCGCCGAGATTTCCCATATTTCCAGGTCGCTGAAGGCGCTCGCCAAGGAATTGAATGTACCGGTCGTCGCGCTTTCGCAGCTGAACCGCAATCTCGAACAGCGACCGAACAAAAGACCGGTCATGTCGGACCTGCGCGAAAGCGGGTCGATCGAGCAGGATGCCGACGTGATCGTATTCATCTACCGCGACGAAGTGTACAACGAGGACAGCCCGGACAAGGGCAGCGCGGAAATCATCATCGGCAAACAGCGCAACGGACCGATCGGCACGACGCGCCTGACCTTCCTGGGCCAATACACCCGCTTCGAGAATTTTGCTCCGAGTCATTACGCAGACGAGGGATATCTATGATTCCGGCCGCGCACGCGGTGCTGGATCTGTCCGCCCCGCGCCATAATCTCGCCGAGATCAGGCGTCACGCTCCGGATTCCAGAATCATGGCGGTGATCAAGGCGAATGGCTACGGCCACGGCCTGCTTCGAATCGCGAAGGCCTTGCGCGGTGCCGATGCCTTTGCGGTCGCCAGGGTGGAGGAAGGGATCCGCCTGCGCGAGGCCGGAATCCGGGAACGCATCGCCGTGCTCGAAGGCTTTACCTCCGGGGAGGAACTCGAACTCGTCAGGCGGCATCGCCTCGAACCGGTCGTGCACTCCCTGTATCAGGTGGAAATGATCGAAGCGGCTACCGGGATTGCTGCGCTCGGGGTTTGGTTGAAGCTCGATACCGGCATGAATCGGCTCGGTTTCACGGTGGAGCAATTTCTGCCAGCCTTGCGGAGGCTGGAGGAATGTCCGATCGTGCGGACACCGATTTCCTTGATGAGTCATCTCGCCAAGGCCGATGAACTCGATTCCACGGAAACCGAGCGGCAATTGTCGGTTTTCCACCGTGTCACCGAGGGCTTGGAGGGTGAACGCAGCATCGCGAATTCGGCCGGAATTCTCGGATGGCCGGGCAGCCGCAGCGATTGGGTCAGGCCGGGAATCCTGCTGCTCGGGGTATCTCCGTTTCAGCATCGCAAAGGCTTGGATCACAACCTTCGGCCCGTCATGACCCTGCAGTCGCGATTGATCGCGATCAAAAACATCGCGGCCGGGGACGCGGTCGGTTACGGAGGGCGTTGGGTCGCACCGGCCGCGACACGCCTCGGGGTCGTCGCGATCGGTTACGGCGACGGTTATCCGCGCGCGGCCGGCAGCGGGACCCCGGTTCTGATCGGCACAG
>JAKEEL010000162.1 GCA_022616595.1 Methylococcaceae bacterium | reverse complement strand
TAAGACCCGTTTCAATCATTGACAACGCCCCCTGTGTTTCAAGTAAAATTTTCCATGAACTTTCTCTTAAAAGTACCCGGCGAGCGAGAAAAATTTGGACAGGGTGGATTATAATAGTTTGTATGATTTATTCAGCTTTCATCAGATCGATCCGATTCGCGGCATGCATGTTAATCTTGCTGACGATATCTGCTTCTGCACAGGCAGACGAAGAAATTTGGTTATTGGTGGATACAAAACACAGATTGATTAGTGTAAAACAAGGAAAGGAAACAAAAGCGGAATTCAATGATATTTCAATCGGGCGAAACGGAGCCGCCTCGAACAAGATTCGCGGTGATTACAAGACCCCGCTGGGGATTTACCGGATAGGCTGGGTCAATCCTAATAGTCAGTTCTACAGGTTCTATGGTGTTAACTATCCGTCGCGCATGGATGCGAAACGCGGCTTGCAGAGCGGTTTAATTGATAGAACAACTTATCAACGATTGTTCGATGCCGATTTACTCGATCGAGTACCCGATCAGACAACTCCGCTCGGAGGTCAGATCGGCATTCATGGCATTGGATCGGCGGATCCCGAGATTCACAAAATTACCAACTGGACTCAAGGGTGTATTGCGTTGACGGACACCCAGATAAACAGTTTAGGGGCCTGGATAAAGAAGGGCACCGTGGTTGTTATTCGTTAGGGATAAATAATTTTGCTGGAAAGCTGTGTCGTTTCGCGGCAGAATAGCAACTGACAATTTCATCGTAATACTCATTGCGGTGAATGTTCTTTTCACTCAGTCATAAAAGGATTGAAACATGGTAAAAATTGTCTCTAAAGTAGCTATTTTGGTTTTGGCCGCAGGGCTGGCGGGTGGTTGCGCGACTCAGGGCGACCTGGACGCGGTACGTGCCGACTTATCCCGCACGGATAAGAAGGCTGACGACGCGGCCGCGGCCGCGGCTTCCGCAATGGCAGCCGCGGAACGGGCCGAAGAAAAAGCGGGCGCTGCTGAATCGGCTGCTATGCGTGCTGCGTCTGCCGCCGAAGAAGCAAACAGCAAATTGGACCGGATGTTCAAGCACTCTATGATGAAATAAGGATTCTGCATTTCATTACTCTAAAGCGCCCTGCAGGTTTCTGCAGGGCATTTTTGTCTTTTGTTCAGAGACTTCCGATGCAGCCGCCGGATTGCTTTAGACCCAACTTTCCGGCCGATCCAAAAAGAAAGGTGTTCGGTCCGTGAGCGGTGTTCCGGATCCGAATTCAAAGTCTCGCCTGCTCGAAATCAGCGAGGTCAATGCGGCCCAGCGAATCGATAACTTTCTGATTTCGCGCTTGAAGGGGGTTCCCAGGAGCCGCATATATCGAATGATACGGACCGGCGAGGTGCGCGTTAACCGGGGACGGGCCAGAGCCGAATATCGTTTAAAAACCGGGGATTTAATCAGGATACCGCCGGTACGGATCGCGGACTCATCGCCGCGGACGATTGCGACTGCGCTGCTCGAAAATCGGCTCGTGAACCGTATCCTGTACGAAGATGCGGATCTGTTGGCCATTAACAAACCATCCGGTATCGCCGTGCATGGCGGAACCGGTTTGAGTTTCGGCCTGATCGAGGGCTTGCGCGAATTGCGCGGGGCCGAGGGATTTTTCGAGCTGGTCCATCGTCTGGATCGCGATACTTCGGGTTGTCTTTTGATCGCAAAGAATCGCAGCGCATTGAATGTCCTGCATGATCAGTTCCGCTCCGACCGGATCCGCAAATCGTACACAGCACTGCTTGCCGGAGTTCTTCCGCGAAAGAAAGTCACGGTCGATCAGCCGCTCCGGAAAAACACCAAAAGAAGCGGTGAATGGATCGCTGAAATCAGCACCGCCGGCAAAGCCTCGCGAACCGATTTCATTCGTAAGTCCATTATTGGCGATTCGACCCTCGTAGCGGTGTTTCCGGAAACCGGGCGAACCCATCAAATTCGGGTCCACGCGGCATATTCAGGATTTCCGGTCGCCGGAGATGAACGCTATGGAAACGCCGATTACAATCGACGCGTGCGCAAACTCGGCTTGAAACGGCTGTTTTTACATGCGAGCAGCCTTGAATTCAAACATCCAGGGACCGGAACGAAAATGCGCATCGATGCGCCCCTGGATGACTCGTTGTCCGGTTTTCTGGAAACATTGGCGCGCGAACAGAGCCTTTGACAGGGAGTGTCTGTTAATTACCCTCCGCACTTCAATTTTCGGCAGCCAGGTACGGCCGGTGATCTGAAATTCATCGATCAATAGCGAGCGCAATGCGTCGTGATGGCAATCCAAGCCGGCAAAAAATTGATCGCAAGCGGTTCGGAATTGTTGGAAGGTTTCGTAGTATCGGCCCTACAGCACGTTTTTCTGGCAAAGTACTTCCAGAATCGCTCGATCAGGTTGAGGTTCGGCGCGTAAGGCGGCAGGAAAACCAATTCGATTTTGAAATGTTTCAACTAAAACCATGACTATTCGCGTTCCTGCAGGCAACCGTGGGGGCGATAGACCTCTACCATAAGAATTTCCGTTGACCTCTGTATACTTTTATGGAGTAGACTATTCAACAATTCCGTAATGAACGAACCTATCTTTGCGTTGTTCCTGGCTAATCCTTGTTGTCAGTTTGCCGACCCGCAACTCCGCCGGCCGCATGCGCGTCTGGCGGGCGCTCAAGGCTTTGGGTTGCGGTGTGCTGCGCGACGGGGTGTATCTGCTGCCCAACCGGTCCGGGCTACGGCATATCCTCCAGACTCAGGCCGAGGACGTTGTCGCGGGTGGAGGGAGCGCCCATGTGCTGGTTCTGGATAGCGAGAATCAGGATCAGCAAAAAGTTTTCGAAGGCTTGTTCGACCGCTCGGCCGATTACGCCAAACTGCTCGAGACGATTCAGCAAACCACCGATCGGGAACTCCCATCGGAAGAACCCGCCAAGCTACAGCGGCAGATCGTTCGTCTGCGCAAGACGTTAGAATCTATCGTAACCCTGGATTTTTTTCCAGGCGCTGCCCGGGAACAGGCGGTGGCGGCAGTGGAAGACCTGGAGCATACGGTGAGCGATCGCTTGATGCCGAATGAACCCCACGCCGTTCATCGGCGGATCAAGCGGCTGAATTCCCAGGATTTCCAGAGCCGACTGTGGGCAACCCGCCAGCGGCCTTGGATCGATCGCCTCGCCAGCGCCTGGTTGATTGCCCGGTTCATTGATCCGGACGCCCGTTTTATCTGGCTGGCCACGCCCGCCGACTGTCCCGTCGATGCCTTGGGTTTCGATTTCGACGGCGCCGCGTTTACTCATGTGGGCGCCAAGGTCACGTTCGAAGTGCTTTTGATCAGCTTCGGGTTGACGAAAGATGTCGCGCTGCAGAGGCTCGGCAGCTTGGTGCATTACCTGGATGTCGGCGGGATTCCGGTCGCGGAAGCGGCCGGTTTGGAAACGATGATGCGGGGTATGCGCGAGCGCCTGAATGATGACGACACGCTTTTGAGCGAAGCCCGGAATGTCTTCGATTCGTTTTATCTGGTCTTCTCGGAAAATGGTCCATGAACGAAACAAACCTACAACGCAAGCCGGTGCAATCCTCTGAGTCTCCGCAACCGGTTTCCCTGAATCAGGCCTTCTGGTATTGGTTGAAACTCGGTTTCATCAGTTTCGGCGGTCCGGCCGGGCAAATCGCGATCATGCATCAGGATCTGGTCGAGAAGAAGCGCTGGATTTCGGAACGGCGTTACTTGCATGCGCTCAATTACTGCATGCTGCTGCCAGGTCCCGAGGCTCAACAGTTGGCAACCTATATCGGTTGGCTCATGCACCGCACCCGGGGTGGAATCATCGCGGGTGCTTTGTTCGTGCTGCCGTCGCTCGTGATTCTGATCGGGCTGAGCTGGGTTTATCTCGCGTTCGGCGATGTTCCGGCCGTCGCGTCGGTTCTTTATGGAATCAAGCCCGCAGTGACTGCGATCGTGCTGTTCGCGGCTTACCGCATCGGCTCAAGGGCCTTGAAAAACGGGCTGCTCTGGGCGATGGCGGCCTTGGCGTTTCTTGCGATCTTCGTATTCGATGCACCGTTTCCGCTGATCGTTTTGGTCGCGGCTCTGCTCGGCGCGATCGGCGGCAAATTCGCGCCGCAGAAATTCGCGGTCGGCGGCGGACACGGCGCGGTAAAACACAGTTACGGGCCGGCGCTCATCGACGACGACACGCCAGTTCCCGCACACGCGAGGTTCACCTGGAAAGGGCTCTGCAAGGTGATTTTCGCGGGATTGATCCTGTGGGGCGGAGTGATTGGGTTTCTGTGCGCGCGCTATGGCTGGAACGGAGCTTTCACGCAAATGGGCTGGTTTTTCACCAAGGCCGCGCTGCTGACCTTCGGCGGCGCCTACGCGGTCTTGCCTTATGTCTATCAAGGCGCGGTCGAACATTATCAATGGCTCACGCCCGGTCAGATGATTGACGGGCTGGCCTTGGGCGAAACCACGCCGGGGCCGTTGATCATGGTCGTGACTTTCGTCGGTTTTGTGGCCGGTTGGACGAAAACGTTATTCGGTCCGGATCAACTGTTTCTCGCGGGCGCCTCGGCGGCATTCGTCGTCACCTATTTCACATTTTTGCCTAGTTTCCTGTTTATTTTGGCGGGTGGACCGTTGATCGAATCCACTCACGGTAATTTGAAATACACCGCTCCGTTGACCGGTATCACTGCCGCCGTGGTTGGCGTTATCCTGAACCTGGCCGCTTTTTTCGCGTATCACGTATTCTGGCCGCAAGGCTTCACGGGCCGTTTCGACGCGATCTCCGCGCTGATCGGACTTGCCGCACTGTTCGCGTTGTTGCGTTACAAGGCGGGCGTAATCCCGGTGATTGCCGCCTGCGGCGCCGCGGGGCTCTTGTTCAATTTCCTCAAACCCTGGCTTGGCCAGGCAGGAGTCTTGTTATGAACACGATTCGTTGGTTTCAGGCTTCCATGCTTTCATTGTGGGTTTCATTTGCAGGGCACGTTTTCGCGCTGGAGGAACAGGACCGTCCGATTGCTTTGGACACGATCAAGATCGAACAACTGACGGGCATCCAAGGCAAATTGGATGCGGCCGAGAATGTCTTCAAAGTCAGCGTTCCACGAACCGATCTCGCAGTAACCGTAGCCGGGGTCGAAATGATTCCGGCGCTGGGGTTGACTTCGTGGGCGGCATTCAAACCGGCGGGGGAACAAGTCATGCTCATGGGGGACCTGGTACTGCGGGAGGATCAGGTCAATCCGGTGCTGAGCACAGCGCTGGACAACGGCGTCGAGGTCACAGCATTGCACAATCATTTCCTCCGGGATACGCCGAAAATCATGTTCATGCATATCGGCGGCATCGGGGATCTGGAAAAACTGGCCGCGGGTGTCGGCAATATTTTCCGTGCGTTGAATAAAACCGATGGCGAAGGAGCGGTTCCAAAACCGGGTTCGATCGGCAAGACTTCGCTCGATCCGAAAATAATCGAAATGATCATCGGCGCTCCGGTCGACCAGGCCGGCGGTGTCTACAAGGTAACAATCGGCCGTTCGACCAGGATGGCCGGACACGATGCCGGAAAGGCAATGGGCGTGAATACCTGGGCGGCATTTGCAGGAAGCAACGAGAATGCGGTCGTCGATGGCGATTTCGCGATGCTCGAGCCGGAATTGCAAAACGTGTTGAAGGCCCTGCGTAAGGGCGGCATTCTCATCACCGCGATTCACCATCATATGATCGGAGAATCGCCGAAGATTATTTTCCTGCACTATTGGGGCATCGGCCCCGTACATGATTTGGCCAAAGCCATCAAAACCGCGTTAAACAGTCAAACCCAAAATTAGGAGGCTGCCCCCATGAAATGGATCACCCGAGAACGGCCCAAAATCGACCGCATCGCATGCCCGTGGCTGATCGCCCGATTCATCGACCCGGACGCCGAATTTCTGTATGTGCCCGCCGGGAAGGTCTTCCAAACCGCTGAAGAAAGCGGCGCGATTGCCTATGACATCCCGGGCGCCGAGCTTTCCCATGACGGGGAGTTCTGCAGTTTCGACGCTTTCCTGAAGAAGTACGGTCTCAATGATCCGGCGTTGCAGCAACTGGCCGTCATCGTGCGCGGCGCGGATACTTCCCGGCTCGATCTCACGCCCCAGTCGGCCGGATTGTATGCTTTGTCTCTGGGACTGTCGCAGAACTTCACGGATGACCATGAAATGCTCAATCACGGCATTGTGATGTACGATGCGCTCTATGCGTGGTGCAAGCACTGTCAAGCGGAGACGCACACCTGGCCGCCGAAGTTATGAGTCCGGGCTGCACAGACTGCCTGCTGCGCCAGCAGTTAGAAACGTAGACTTAGGCCATCACTGGTTTTCGTTCGGAAACGAACGAAAACTATGCCGGCTCAAGAGGTGCCGGCATTTTCGATGGATGAAAGCCATTGAAAATGTACGGAGCCGCGAAGTCACGAGAAAAAGGGGCAGACACGAATGGCACTAAGTTAAGCGGAGATGATCGTTAAAACACTGATTTACAGCCACGCTCCGGCTAGCGCAATCGGTGCGCTCAGCGTTGCTTCTTGGGGTGTCCATGCTCCCGAACCTCATCCTGC
>JAKEEL010000161.1 GCA_022616595.1 Methylococcaceae bacterium | reverse complement strand
CGCGACGCGCTGTTCGTAGGAGTCTTCCGCCAAGAGCAGGAAAATCTGCACTTTCTGTTTCTGCCCGAGGCGATGTATCCGCGCGATGCGCTGGTCCAGCACGGCCGGATTCCAGGGCATATCCAGATTGATCAATAGCGTGGCGGATTGCAGATTCAAACCGGTGCCGCCGGCGTCGGTGGAAATGAATACCTGCACGGCCTCGTCATTCTGGAATTTTTCCATCAATTCGCCGCGCTGATGAGACGGAATGCCGCCATGCAGCCGCACGCAGCCCAGGCCCATCGAACGGGCCAGGCTTTCGACCATTTCCGTCATCAAGGCCCATTGCGAAAACACGACGGCCTTGCGATTGCTTTGCAGGCACAATTCATCCAACAGGCGCGCCAATTCGTCCAGTTTTGGCGAACCGCGGGTCTCCTTGTCCACCAGACCGGCCGCGTTGCACGCCATGCGGGCCTGTTGCAGGGCGGCCATCAGCCGATTATGTTCTCCGGGCGTCAGAGGCCTGCGTTTGCTGATCGTGGCTAAACGGCCCGCGGTCGATAATGCCGAATCGTGCAACTCCTGCTGTTTGGCGGTCAACGGAATGTCCAGGGTCACTTCGGTACGATCCGGCAATTGGTCGCTCACGAGTGTGCGGTTGCGACGCAGCATGACCGGAGCGATTCGCCGCCGTAACTCCGACAGATTGCGATAGCCGATCACCTTGCCGCGGTCATCGCTGATGTGGAAGTCCAAAAGACAGCGCCACAACGGCCCCAACACGCGGGCATCCACCATCTGCAATAAACTGTACAGATCTTCCAAGCGATTCTCGAGCGGGGTACCGCTCAGTACGAAGACATAGCGCGACGGAATCAATTTAACCGTCGACGACAACTTGGTTCGCCAGTTTTTAATCCGCTGGGCTTCGTCGAGGATCACTAAATCCGGTTTAAGCCTTTCGTTGATTACACTGAGATCCCGCAAGACTAATTCGTAATTGATGACGAAAAACAAGGCATCGGCCCGATATTGAACCATCCGGTTTTCGGCCCCGCCTTGAATGATCTGCGCCGAATAAGGGGTAAATTTTTGTATTTCGCGCGCCCACTGATGCTTGAGCGAAGCCGGACAGACCACCAGAACGCGCTGCACACCTTCATTGTCGGCAAGCCACGATGCCGCGGTGATGGCCTGCAAGGTTTTGCCCAGACCCATGTCATCGGCAAGCAAAGCCCGGCCGCGCGAAGCCAGAAACGCGACGCCCTCGCTCTGATACGGAAACAGCCGGGCTCTAATTCCGGGCAATACGCCATTGGCGCGCAGAATTTCCTGCTTGATTTTCTGGCCGCGCAATGCCTGCGCCGCGTCGTCCGCGCATTGGCGAACATACTGGACGGCATCATCGCCCAACTGAAAATCGTCGCGTCCGTACACCTGTTCGGAGAAGCGGTAGAAATCGTCCGGCACGCGACCAATGAATACGCCGTCCTGATTGAAGAACTCCGACAAAAGGGCGCCAAATCCGCTTTCGGTGTCCGCTTTTCGGTGCAGGCGAATCACAGGTCGCGTCGCCGACTCCCACGCCAAATACACGAACGAAACCGGGCAACCGGCCTCTTTCAGATTCCTGTAATCCGGCTGCTTGCTCGCATAATGTAAAGCCGCTTCGATATGCTTGCAGGTTCCCAAACGATTGCTCGCCAAATCCGGGCAGGTACAATAATTCATGCGTTGATCCAGCGAACGGATTTGCACTCGATAGGATTGATGCCGGTGCGTGCTCGACACAATCGATGAGGCTTGCCAGGTTCCGAAACCCGGATTTCCGCTGATCAGTTTTACCCGGACTTCGGTCCGGCCTTTTTTAACGCGCTCTTGAATCGCTTCATCGACCGCGCTGCCCAGGGCTTTTGTATCTTCTCGATCATTGTATTGATCGGCGTAGGCGTATAGCGCGGCGACGGCATGCCGGCATATTTCGATGCCTTCATGGCAATCACAACTGACGGACAATCGATCCTCCGCATGGCTCAACTCGAGCCAGTAGGGTTCGTTGTCCTCGGCATCCTCCACCTGCGCGGTCAAGCGGTCACCCGGTGTGTCCAGCGCGAACACCCGGTTGTCTGAAAAATAGGCGAGTCCCTGCCTTACCAGCTCATCGGAAGCAATCGAATGCAACCTTTCACTATCATAGAGAAAATGATCTTGATTCATATTGGTCTCTTGCGCGTCATTTCAGGATGTCGCAGGCAGTCTTATGGCTTCGTGATGTTCGATATCCGATATCATACGGTCGGTGGTAATATTGACGCATCTATTTTCTCGGAAATCGTCAACACAAAGGCTTTTGTGTTCCGACCTCCCCCGCGGATGTAGTGTGCGCGAGACGCCAGCGAAGCGTATGTGAGAGTCCTGGCAAAGCAACCCCGATCGGGATCAATCAGACGGAAACCAGTATTTATGAATCAAACGCTCATCTTGAAAGCCGCGCATTTCGCGGCGATGAAGCACCGGGATCAACGGCGCAAAGATCATGCGTCGTCACCCTATATCAATCATCCGATCGCGGTCGCGCTATTGCTCGCGGAAACCGGCCAGGTGGAAGATCCAGAAGTGATTGCGGCGGCCCTGCTGCACGACACGATCGAGGATACGGATACGCGTCCCGAGGAGCTCGAAGCAACTTTCGGCGCACGGGTTCGCGGGATTGTCGAAGAGGTGACCGACGACAAAAGCCTGATGAAGGTCGAGCGCAAGCGGCGGCAGATCGAACATGCCTCGCAATTAACATCCGGCGCGGCCCTGGTCAAATTGGGGGACAAAATTTCAAATGTGACCGATATCACGAATTCTCCACCGGCCGGGTGGGACCTCATCCGGCGGCGGGAGTATCTCGACTGGGCGGATGCGGTGATTTCGAATTGTCCGAAAGTGAATCAAGCCCTGGAAAATCGTTTCGCGAAAGCACTTGAGGAAGGGCGGGTGAAACTGGGTGAATTGGATTGAGGCTCTGAAATCACGGGGATGCGCTGCGCCAGCGCCCGAAATTCGATGGGCGATGAGGGTATCTATTGATCTTCCGACCGCGGCCGGGTTCGCCTGTGATCGTTCCAGTGTTCCTTACTGAACGCGAATGTATCCAGTTTTTCCTTGATGGACAGGCCAAGCAGCTTGAGATCCTGACCGGATATCGAGTGGGTTTTGCCGGCCTCCAGGGCAAACCTTGTCATTTCGACCAGCCCTTCGGCGGAGCCGCGAGTCGTTTCGATAGTCCTGGTCTGGTTGCCAATCGCAGCCGAGATGCCTTGCGCGTTGGATTCGATATGTCCGACCGCGGCGCCGATGCTGTTCAGATGGCTTTCGGCTTCCCGAGAACTTTCGAGTGTTTCACGCATGGCGATTTCGCCGGACTTCATCGATTCAACGAGCTTTACCGCGTTCTGTTGGATCTGTTCGATCATAGTCTGTACTTCGAGCGTTGAAGTCTGCGTTTTCTTCGCGAGCGTCCGGACTTCGTCGGCAACGACCGCAAACCCTCTGCCGTGTTGTCCGGCACGCGCGGCTTCGATCGCGGCATTCAGGGCCAACAGGTTGGTCTGCTCGGAAATGCTATTGATGACATCCACGATATGACCGATTTTTTCACTGTTTTTCTGTAGACTCCGAACCTGATCGACCGTGCTCGCGATCTGTGCTTCGAGCCGGTGAATGCTGGAAAGGGTTTTGTGCACGACCTTTTGACTGGTTTCGACACATTCGACGCCCGAATGCACGGAACGCGTAATCTCGTTGATGCTGTGGTTGACCGAACCATTGGAATGACTCAATGTCTGAATCGCTTCTTCGAGACTTTGACTGAAACGATTCTGGTCATCCGTCCTTTTCCGGATCGATTCGTAGGTCTCGATCAGCTCTTCCGACATCGGAATCAGGCGCGATGCCGAGCCGGCTACATTGGCAACGATGTTCTCACAGCGCTTGGTAAAATGGTTGATCCGCTCGGTCAATGGATTCAACACCCCGGCGTTCCGGATATCGAGAGAGAGTTTGAGATTGATCCGGGCCGTCGAACCCGGTTGATCGAATGCCGCGGCAAGCTGATTGACTTTTCGGGATAGCGCTCGTCTGTAGATCGCCAAGGTGATTCCCGATACGAGCAGGTTCTGGACCAGTAACAGCAGATACTCCGAGGACTGCGTGATTCCGATCGATCCCGAAAACGCAAATTTCGTGAGGACACCATTGACAGCCAGAACCACAAGCAACGCGCCGGCGACCGGGAAAGGAAGCCAGTGAACTCTAGTCGGCACAGCCTTTTCATCCATCTTGAATACTCCAGACTCGTATTTTTGTAGTTCCCCTCATTCTAGTTGAACAATCGGGTTCCACAAGAGATGAACGTTCGCCGCCACCGAACCCGGAATGTACTTTTGCATAGCTATCGGAAACCCGAGTTCCGTTCCGACTATTCCATCTCGGTCGGTCGTGTAATCGACAGGAGCCGGGCGGTCGATTTGGTCACGGCGCTCCATTTTCCCGGGACTTCCAGATGCGCGATGCATCCGGCGGTCAACAGCTTGCCGTCTTCCGCGACGGGCAAAGGTTCCCGGCACAGATATTCGAGCAGATATTCCAATCCCGGATTGTGTCCGACCATCAGCACTGTTTTCGCCTTGTCGGGGCAGGCTTTGAGAATTTTGACCAGGTCGTTCAGGCTCGCGTCGTAGATTTCGGGAACCCATCGGATTTCGTCCTCGTCGAAAGACAATTCACGGCAGGCTTTGGAGATGGTTCGGCGCGCCCGTTGGGCCGGTGAACTCAGGATCAGATCCGGGATCAGTTTTTGACGTCTCAGCCACGACCCCGCTCTGGCGGCGTCCAGTTTGCCGCGTTTTGCGAGCGGGCGATCAAAATCGCTTTCGGCATCGCTCTTCCACGAGGATTTCGCGTGCCTCAGCAGCATCAAGTGCCTGGTTTTCTTGCTCATTGAACCCTTTGTACCTGGACAGGATTTTGACGGGACCTTTGCAAACGGTCAGAATACCATAATACTGAATAGTTGCGATTGAACAATTTCTCGAGCCGATTGCCGGCTGTGGGGACCGAGTGACTACGATAGCGAAGCTTTTCATTCATCGAAGTGCATGGTTGGTGATTCTGGCCTTGATCTGCGTTCGGAGCGGCGCCGCAGATGAGACCAGCCTCAACGCCGCTTTGCGGAAAGTGTTGAACCGGCAAGCCGCGGACGCGCTCGGGATCGAGGGTCGCCGGATGACCGCGATGCAGATCAGCGAGGCGCTGTTGAAACGATATCGGGAACAGGACCTGCGCCCCGTTTGGGTCACTCCGGAGGGACCCGGAGAGCGCGCGGCCGTTCTCTATGAAACATTGAAATCGGCACCCGAGGAAGGGCTCAGAAGCGAAGACTACCGGGTAAGCGAGCTTGGATCTCTCTGGCCCAGCCGCAAGGATGAAGATCTGGCCAAATTGGAAATATTACTGAGTGTCGGCCTTGCCGCCTATATGGCCGATGCAAGAGAAGGGCGCGCCGACCCGCGCAAACTGGCCACTGAATTGTCCGCGAGCGCGCAGAGCAGGCGGGTGGATCCCGTCGATCTCGCAGTCGAGGCAGTCCACGCCGAGGATCTCGGCGGCTTTCTGGCTTCGCAGCCCCCGGCCCATGTTCAATACCGCCGGCTCAAAAAGGCCCTGTCCGAATATCGCGCGCTTGCCGCGGAAGGGGAGTGGCAAGCGGTTCCGGGCGGAGAGACCCTCAAACCGGGCATGGAGTCCGAACGCATCCCGATCGTGCGTCAACGCTTGATTCGAAGTGCGGATCTGTCTTCCGGAGGCCCCGATTCGCGACGCTATGACCCTGACCTTGAAACTGCCGTCAAAAGGTTTCAAAAACGCTACCATCTGGATGGAGACGGCGCGATCGGCAAGAAAACCGTGGCGGCCATGAATATTCCGATCAGCCAGTTGATCCGTCGCATCACCATCAATATGGAACGCTGGCGCTGGTTGTCCCGTGATCTCGGCGACAGAAGGATTTTCGTGAATATCGCGGGATTCTATCTGCAGGGAAGCCATGACGGAAGCATCGATTTGTCCATGCCGGTGATCGTCGGTGAAAAATACCACAAAACCCCGGTATTCAGCGCTTCCATTCAATATCTGGAGTTCAATCCGTTCTGGAATATTCCGAGCAGTATTGCGTCCGATGAGTTGTATCCGGAATTGCTCAAGGACCGCTACCATCTGAAGAAAAAGAACATCAGAATGTTCCTGGGCTCGGGTCAGGACGCAATCGAAGTGGATTCTTCCGCGATTGATTGGGCCCGCGTCGGCAGGCTCGGAATTCTCCGCTACCGATTGCGCCAGGACCCCGGACCGAAGAACTCTTTGGGCAATGTCAAATTCATGTTTCCGAACCGCTTCAATGTCTACCTGCATGACACCCCGACGCAGCATCTGTTCAAGCGCTCCCGGCGCGATTTCAGCCACGGCTGCATCCGGGTCAGCAGACCGCTCGAACTGGCCTCCTATCTGCTCGGAGGCACCGAAAAAGGATGGGATATCGAAAAGATGAAAAAAATCATCGAAAGTCGCAAGAGAACCGTGGTCAATCTGGAAAAACCCTACCCGATCCACATTCTTTATCGCACCGCCGCGGTTGACGAGAATGGCCTGGTTTATTTTGCCGATGATGTTTATGAGCGCGATCGAATGCTGGAGGAAGCGCTGTTCTGAACCGAATCACAGCTTCGGCTTTCGGAGTGATCGAGGTTCGAACTCTTTTGCCGCGAGAACTGTTGCTCCAATGCCCACCGGACGTGTTCCCGGACCAGTTCGGACGGATGGTCGAGGCGGCTTTCAAGGCTTTTTGGAATACCTTTTTGGAACGGCATGTTTCCCAAGGCAACCGCGATATTCCGGAGCCAGCGGGTATGACCGATTCTTCGAATCGCGGAACCCTCGGTCCTGGCAAGAAAGGTCGGCTCGTTCCAGGAAAAAAGCTCGGTCAAAAGACTGGAATCGAGTCCGTTCCTCGGAGCGAAATCGGCTTCGGCGCCGAGTCGCGCGAACTTGTTCCACGGGCACACCATCTGGCAATCGTCGCAGCCGTAGATCCGATTCCCGATCAAAGGACGCAGATCGAGCGGGATCGCGCCTTTGAGTTCTATGGTAAGGTAGGATATACAGCGCCTGGCATCGAGCCGGTAGGGGCCGACGATCGCGCGGGTCGGGCAAACCTCGATGCAGGCTGTGCAGGTTCCGCAATGCTGGCTCGCCGGCGGATCGACCGGCAAAGGCAGATCGGTATAGATTTCACCGAGAAAAAACCACGATCCGCTGTCCTTGTCGATCAGATTCGTATGTTTGCCGATCCAACCGAGCCCGGCCTTTTCGGCCAGCGCTTTCTCGAGAACCGGAGCACTGTCCGTAAACGCGCGACAGCCGAAGGGTCCGACGCGGGCGGAGATCCGGCCGGCCAGTTGTTGCAGCCTTTTTCGAATCAGTTTGTGATAATCGCGGCCGAGGGCGTAGCGCGAAATATATGCTTTGACGGGATCATTCAGGATTTTCTCCGACTCCTGCGTGGCTTCGGGCAAATAGTCCATGCGAGCCGACAGGATGCGGATCGTGCCCGGCCATAATTTTTCAGGCCTGCTGCGCAAGCGCGCGTGGCGCTCCATGTAATCCATCTCGCCGTGGAACGATTTTTCGAGCCAGCGATTCAGATGGATATCCGCCTGCGAGAGGTCGCAGTCCGTGATCCCGATTTTCTGAAACCCGAGTTCGAGGGCCCAGCGCTTGATTTGAATTGCGAGTCGCCCGTAATCCGGCGGGCGGGTCGCGGGTCCGGTGCCATTATCCATGCTGGATGGTGATCAGACCAGGTGCCTTCCCGCGCTCGCGATGACCACGATCGCCAGCCCGAGGCTCAGATTCACCGCGACGATCCGTCGGATGCGGGCCAGATGCTCGGTGCCGGAAGGCCAGTCCCGGTCCGCGACCGAAGTGTGCAAACTTTTAATCGGGCCGAGGTTCAAATAGACGAACAGCACGATCATGATCCACGCGATTCCGTTCATGATGTGAATGTGGACTCCGGCCTTAGCCATCCCGCCGTAGAAACCGAAGATCATCCAATTGCCGGTGCTGACCAACACAATGATCGCGATCCAAACCCAGCGGAAAAAACGGCGCAATGTCTCGGACCATAACGGGAGACGTTGCGCCGGTTCGAGAAGTTTTCCCGCGGTGGGGCGCAGGACCACATAGGCGAAAAACATCCCGCCGACCCAAACGACAGCGGATAACAGGTGTAAAGCGATGGCCGTGGAATACGACAAGAATCTCCCCCGTCAGGGCTCGCAACGCGAGGAACGCGGATATGTTAGCCTATACGCTTCGGCTGCGAACAGACAATCGGTGAATGCAAGATGTCGCATCACAATAGCATAATCCAAGCCGGGATGGCGCTTTACCGCTCGGAACAGGTTCGGTCGATGGACCGTGTTGCGATCGATCGATTTGGTATCAGCGGCCTGGAATTGATGCACCGGGCCGGGCGGGAAGCTTTTCAAGTGTTGGCATCGATGTGTTCCGAGCGGCAACCCATCGCGGTGTTTTGCGGCGCCGGAAACAATGCGGGCGACGGATACGTGGTCGCGCGACTCGCCTTGGATGCGGGCCATCCGGTCACCGTGTTCCCGATCGTTTCGCCGGACCATCTTCGCGGCGATGCGGCGGCCGCGTACCGGGAGTTTCTCGAACAGGGCGGCAGTCTGACCGAGTTCGAGGGCGAGATTCCGAAACAGGCCGGTGTCGTGGTGGATGCTCTGCTCGGAACTGGATTGGACCGTGAAGTATCGGGGCGCATATACGAGGTGATCGAAGAGATCAATCGGTACGACGGCCGGGTTCTGGCGCTCGATATTCCCTCGGGCTTGAACGCGGATAGCGGTTTTCCGATGGGGATCGCGGTGTGTGCGGATCAGACCGTGACCTTTATCGGCGCTAAGCAGGGCTTGTACACCGGCGACGGGGCCGAATACAGCGGAGTGGTGACTTTTGCCTCTTTGGATGTGCCGGCCGAGGTCTGCGCTTCCGAGCAACCTTCGAGTGTCCTGCTTGCATCGCCGCACGCCGCATTCGGACCGCGCCGGCGCGCGGCCCATAAAGGCGATTTCGGACATTTGCTGATCGTCGGCGGCGAGGCGGGTTACAGCGGCGCGGCAAGGATGGCGGCACAGGCCGGTGCGCGAGTCGGCGCGGGTCTGGTCAGCTTGGCGACACGCTCTTGCCACGCGGCCTTTATCAATCTCGCCCAACCCGAATTGATGTGCCACGCAGTTGAATCCGCGGAGGACCTGCGAGGCCTGCTGGACAAGGCAAACGCGGTCGGGGTGGGACCGGGTCTCGGGCAGGGGGAATGGGGCAAGGCGCTGTTCGAATGCGTGATCGACTCCGGATTGAAAGTCGTTGTCGATGCGGACGCGCTGAATCTATTGGCTGAAAATCCCCTTCGGAGAAGTCACTGGGTGTTGACCCCGCATCCCGGTGAAGCCGCGCGTTTGCTGGGCTGCGACACCCTCACGATCCGCAAGGATCGATTCGCGGCAGCAACCGCGATCCAGGAGAAATATGGCGGGATCTGTGTGTTGAAGGGCGCGGGAAGCCTGGTTGCGGACGGCGGGACGGTCGCGATCTGTCCGAGCGGCAATCCGGGCATGGCCAGCGGTGGCATGGGGGATCTCCTGACCGGTATGATCGCCGGTCTGATCGCTCAGGGATTCTCGATCGGCGATGCCGCGCGCGCGGGTGTCTATCTGCATGGAGAGGCGGCCGACCTCGCGGCCCGCAACGGAGAACGCGGAATGCTTGCGACCGATCTTCTGCCTTTTATACGCGATCTGGTGAATCCATGACGCTGTTGCTTCGAAACGAAGCGGAAACCCTGGAACTCGGCGCGAAACTGTTCCGGTCGATGAAACAACCGCTGCGGTTCTACCTGTACGGAGATCTGGGCAGCGGAAAAACCACGCTGGTCAGGGGCTTCCTCAAGGCCGGCGGTTATTGCGGCGCCGTGAAAAGCCCGACCTTCACCTTGGTCGAAGAATATCAATTTCCCGAATGGCGGCTGGTGCATCTCGATCTGTACCGCCTGGCCGATCCCAAAGAGCTTGAATGGATCGGAATCCGGGAGTATTTCGAGGGACAATGCGTGAGCTTTATCGAGTGGCCGGACAGAGGCGACGGTTTCCTGCCGCAACCGGACTTGTCGGTCCGTCTCTCACATCACGGGGAGGGTCGCATCGCCGTTCTTGAACCGCGGGGGCTTGCGGGGCACGAACTGGTCAAGGAACTTTCATGATTTAATACATCTTTAACAAAGAATTAACTAGCCTTTCTAATCTTTGACTTGCGATTCTGTGCGGAAACGACTATTTTATTGATCACGGGCCGTATTTTAATGAACCAGAAACGGAGCCGGCATCCCCCCGTACAGTCATCCAGTCGGGCGTCAGCCATGTCAGGGCGCAGAAAGATTTGTGACGGGACGTTTCAAGACTTCATACCGGGATTGGAAAATGCGAAAAGTCGTCCTTTACGTACTGGGGATGCTCTTGGTGTTGATGGCGGACACGGCTGCCGCGCGCGAATCGAAGCTGCGGTTGCTGCGGTTCTGGAACGAAGCGGACCATACCCGCATTGTTTTCGATCTTTCCGCGCGGACCGAGCGGACTATTTTCCTTCTCGATCATCCCCGGCGAGTCGTCATCGATCTCGCCAATACCCGTTTAGGGGCACGCATCAGGCAGCCCGAATCCGCGCAGCCAGCCTTCGGGCGTATCCGCTATGCGCGGCGAAACGAGCACGACCTCAGGATTGTGCTGGATCTGAAAAAAAAGGTCCGGCCCGATAGTTTCTACCTCAAACCCGATCGGAAACATGGTCATCAATTGGTTCTGGATTTATATGATTCCGGACCCCCGAAGGTCGCCGAAAAAACTTCTCCGGAAAAGCATACGGAACCGCCCGCAACAAAAAGTCCGAAGCCGATCGGCGTTGCAGGCGCCGAACCGGAAAAAACCATCGTAAAGGGCCGCTCGGATCATCAGATTCCGGAAGTCCCCGCCATTCCCGGGCAGACGGTCTCCGAACCAGGCATCGAACTCGTTGAAAAGCAGCCCGAACCGAAGAAGTCCAGGGTTTCGAAACCCCTTAACGAATTTGTGGTTGCGATCGATGCCGGGCACGGAGGCAACGACCCCGGCGCCAAAGGTATTCGCGGAACTTGGGAAAAGGATGTGGTTCTGGATATCGCAAAGAAGCTCGATCGACTGATTGCCAGGGAACCCGGGATGCGAGCGGTCCTGGTTCGGGACGGGGATTATTTCCTCGCCTTGCGCAAACGCATGCGCCTTGCCCGGGATGCCGGTGCGGATATATTTGTGTCGATTCATGCGGATGCCTTCCATCAGGCCGATATTCGCGGATCCTCGGTCTATACCCTGTCGCAGAAAGGTGCGTCCAGCGAGGCGGCTCGGTGGCTGGCCGCGAAGGAGAATGAATCCGATCTGATCGGTGGCCTTAGCTTGGACGACAAGGATGACATGCTCGCCGGAGTGCTGTTGGACTTGTCTCAAACCGCCACCATGGACGCGAGTTCCGACCTTGCCGAAAAAGTGCTGGATAATCTTCGCGAACTCGGAAAGACTCATAAACGCTCGGTGCAAAGTGCCGGTTTTGCGGTTTTGAAATCACCGGACATTCCGTCCATCCTGGTCGAAACCGCATTCATTTCCAACCCGGCGGAAGAGGAAAATCTCAGAAGATCGGCTTATCAGGATAAACTTGCCCGAGCCATATTGGCCGGAATTCGGGACTATTACCGGCTGCGTGCGGTGCCCGCGATGCACATGGCTTCCAGAAAGCACGTGATCGAACCCGGCGAAACCCTGTCCGGAATCGCGCTGAAATATGGCATCAGCACCCGAAAGATACAGGCCGCCAATACGCTGCTCGGCACCGAAATCAAAGTCGGCCAGATTCTGGAAATACCCGCCGGGAGTTGATTCGTTTTCGTTCGGAACCGAACGAAAACTATTCCGGCTTCCCCGAGAAAACATCCCATGGAGGGGTCTTTGCGTATGAACACGAATTACGCCGCGCTGCCGCGTACTCCTCACCGGCACATTCCCGACCGCCGATTTGGTATGATGGGTTTTTCCGAACACGATTTTTACGAGGATCAACGCAATGAAATGGTTAGCCCTGGCTTCTGTTCTGTTGCTCATCCAGGGAGTAGAGGCGCAACAGATCTATAAGTCCGTCGACAAGAACGGTAAGGTCATTTATTCGTCACAGCCCGCAAGCGGTGCGGTCAAGGTGGAAACCGTGGCGCCTCCAGCGGCGCCGAGCCAGCAGGAAGTCGAACGCGCGCAGCAACGCTATCTCGAGCTTGAAGCGCGGGACGCCGAACGGGAAGAGGGACGGCGCGAACAGGAACGGGAAAATCTGCGCCAAAGGCAGATCGAGGAAGATCTGGCATTAAAACGCAAGATCGCCAACCGAAAGCCCCCCAAGGTTATTGTGGTCCCGAATCCCTATTATCAAGATCCCTATTAT
>JAKEEL010000160.1 GCA_022616595.1 Methylococcaceae bacterium | reverse complement strand
CTGGAAATGTTCACTCGGATTCGCAACGAGTCCCAATTGAGGGCTAAGTGGCTGCGTTACAATGCCGCCAGTTGTGCTTTCCGGGGCAAACGAGCGATATTGCCGGATTCCGGTTTTTTCGATCGGGTCTCGAAGGCCTTGGATGAGGAAGCGCATGTCGTGAGGCAGAGCACTTTTCCCCGGAAAAAGCCGCCGCGCGTGACGTTGATCGCCGCGGCGCTCGCGGCCTCGGTTGCCATGCTCGGGGTCATCATCTGGTCGGGCATTCCCGCTTCGCTCGATCGTTTAGGGGATCATTTCAACCGGGTCGGTTTGGTATTCTCTCCCCGCAGCGAAGTTCGCGCGCCGGTTGTACCGTTCGCATCAAAACTCGATGCAAGTCCGGCCTTTCCGAAGAGACTCAACGATTACCTGATTACGCACAACGAAAGCACCTACACGACAGGCGCCCAGCCCATGATGCCATTCGCGCGGGTAGTCAGCTATTCCTATGATCGTTGAATCTTCGGCAGCCTATTATTCCTCGTCTTCATTGCATTTTCAGCAAGCACGATGAACCGGATTCAGACGGGACATTACTATCGGCTTCTGTTCTTGATGCTGGGAATAGTCCAGACCTTCGAGGTTTTCTCCAATCAGGATTCGGGGCAATCGGCGCGACAACTGCTGATGGAAATGTCCGAAGCGGTAAAAAACCGGAATTATCATGGAACGGTTGTTTACCTCCGAGAAAAAAAGGCCGAAACCATGCGGGTTTTCCATGCGCTAACAAACGGCGTGGAGAAAGAACGGATTGTCGCAGTGAATTCGCCGATGCGCGAAGTCATACGCTCGGACCAGGAAGTCACCTGCTATCTTCCGGATGCCCGTTTGATCTATGTCAGCCGGCAGGGCGCGCGTCGATCATTTTTGGTACGGTTGCCGGAAGATCTTGAAAGCGATCCCTCGTATTATGAGTTCCTGGTGGACGGTCGCGAATATGTGATCCAGAAAGAAGCGCAGGTCATCGAGCTTAGATCGAAAGATCAATTTCGTTATGGCCGCAAAATCTGGATGGACCTCGATACCCGGTTACCGCTCAAATTCGAAATGATCGACGAAAAGGGAGAATTGGTCGAGCAAATGATGTTCACCGACTTGGAGGTTGTCGATCATTTGCCGGCCGAGGCCTTGACCGTGTCGTCCACCATGAACACATCGGACTGGGAAGTCAGGGATGGCGAATCCCTGCCGGATGTCAAGCAAACCTGGACTTTCGACGGAATCCCGCAAGGCTTCCGGCAGGTATTTTATCGCCGCACCATCATGCCGACCGACAAGCAGGCTGTTGAACATATTCTTTTCAGTGACGGTTTCTCTTCGGTGTCGGTGTATGTGGACAAACAAGGCAATGACAATGTTGCCTCCTACCAAAAACAATGGGGCGCCATTAACTCCTACAGCCGATTGCTGGACGGATACCAGATTACGGTACTGGGCGCCGTTCCGGCCAAAACCGTCCAGGCAATCGGTGATGGCATCGAATATCTAGACGAAACGGAAAAATAGTATTTCAGAAATCCGATTCTGCGATTCGATCGCGGCTTCCGGCGTATTTTGCGCGCTTGTGCGGTTCATTTTTCCGACAAATTTGACTGCGCCACCCGGAAGCTATTAATCTGGTAAGTCATTTTCATAATTCCCTGCATCCTGCTAAAGCCCGTTTTCGAATTTCTCCGGGAGGAGTTTTCATGTTTCACCGCAAACAACTGTCCGTATGGGTTTTGACCTTTCTGTGGGTTGCGTCCTGGCCCGTGCGGGCGCAATTGCCGGATTTTACCGATTTGGTCAAAAAGAACGGAGCGGCGGTGGTCAATATCAGTACGACGCAAAAAGCGGGTACATCCGATCCGCGTCTTCCCGACGGTTTGCAGATCCCGGAAGGCACACCGTTTGACGATTTTCTGCGACGTTTTTTCGGAGAACAGGGCCATGGATTTCAGCCCCGGCAATCGAAGTCCCTGGGATCCGGGTTCATTATTTCCGCGGACGGCTACGTTTTGACCAACCATCACGTGGTCGCCGATGCGGATGAAATCATCGTTCGTCTTCAAGATCGGCGGGAGCTCGTGGCGAAATTGATCGGTTCCGATGAGCGAAGCGACATCGCTCTGCTTAGAATCGACGCGGATAACCTGCCGGTGGTCAAAATAGGCTCCGAGAACACTCTCGAGGTCGGCGAATGGGTTCTTGCGATCGGTTCGCCATTCGGTTTTGAGCACTCCGTAACAGCCGGAATTGTCAGCGCCAAGGGACGGAGCCTGCCGAGTGACAGTTATGTGCCGTTTATTCAAACCGATGTTGCGATCAATCCCGGCAATTCCGGCGGCCCGCTGTTCAACCTGGACGGAGAGGTGGTCGGAATCAATTCACAGATTTACAGCCGCACCGGCGGCTTCATGGGTCTCTCATTCGCGATACCGATGAGTATCGCGATGAATATCGTCGAACAACTCAAAGATCATGGTTTGGTCAATCGCGGATGGCTCGGGGTTCAGGTGCAGGATGTAACGCGCGAGTTGGCCGAATCATTCGGCATGCAACGCCCGCATGGCGCTTTGGTTGCGAGGGTGCTGCCGAATAGTCCGGCTGAAAAGGCCGGTTTCCTGGTCGGTGACGTGATCGTCGATTTTAACGGGCAAGAGATTGAAACGTCGGCGAGTTTGCCGCCGATCGTCGGCATGACACCGATCGGCGAGAAGGTTCCGGTGAGTGTCGTGCGCCAGAAGCATCCGATGACCCTGACCGTAGAAATCGGTAAATTGTCGCCCGAAGTCGAAACCCAGATGAAATCGGATAACCTGCCCGCGATTTCCGTGAAAAGACTCGGGATCAAGATCACCGCCGTAGCCGACGAGCCATCCGACCGGAAACCGGGATCGAATCCGGGTGTTTTGGTTCGGGAGTTGGAAAAAGGACCGGCCATGGACGCCGGGATCCAGGAAGGCGACGTGATCTTGCGAATCCAGAATGAAGATATCATCTCGGTCGAACAATTCATGGAGGTGATCAAGTCGCTGCCATCCGGCAGGCCGGTCGCGGTATTGGTGCAACGCCAGGGGAGCCCGGTATTCCTGGCCATCAAAATTGACGATTGACCGTGGTCGAGCAGAATCGGATTCGAAACTTTTCCATAATCGCCCATATCGATCATGGAAAGTCGACGCTTGCGGATCGCTTCATTCAAATGTGCGGAGGCTTGAGCGAACGGGAAATGGAGGAACAGGTTCTGGATTCGATGGATATCGAAAGGGAACGAGGGATCACCATCAAGGCCCAGAGTGTTACGCTCGATTATCCGGCAGACGACGGCCAAGTTTACCAATTGAACTTCATCGATACGCCGGGGCATGTCGATTTTTCTTACGAGGTGTCCCGGTCGTTGGCTGCCTGCGAAGGCGCGCTGCTGGTGGTGGACGCGGCTCAAGGGGTTGAAGCGCAAAGCGTCGCGAATTGCTACACGGCGATCGATCAGGGACTCGAAGTCATTCCGGTCCTGAACAAAATCGATCTTCCCGCGGCCGACCCGGATCGGGTCCGGGCCGAGATCGAGAATATTATCGGCATCCCGGCCGACGAGGCGCTGGAAATCAGCGCGAAAACGGGGCTCGGCGTGGAATCGGTTCTGGAACAACTGGTGAAGAAAGTTCCCGCGCCCGAAGGGGATCGACGAAATCCGCTCAAAGCGCTGATCGTCGATTCCTGGTTCGACAGTTATCTGGGAGTGGTCTCCCTGGTTCGCGTGGTCGACGGGTCCTTGAAACGGAAACAGCGGATTACGATTTTTTCGAGCGGAAGATCTTTCCTGGTCGAGAAAGTCGGAGTTTTTACGCCAAAACGGGTCGAAATCGACCAATTGGACACCGGTCAGGTTGGATTTGTAGTGGCAGGCATCAAGGATATTTTCGGCGCGCCGGTCGGCGATACCATCACCTCGACCGACAAACCCGCAAAAGAGGCGCTTTCGGGATTCCGGACGATCCAGCCCAAGGTTTTCGCGGGTTTGTATCCGATCAATTCGGATGATTATGAAGATCTCAGGGAGTCGTTGAGCAAACTGCGTCTGAACGATGCCGCGCTGCAATACGAACCGGAGACCTCCCAAGCCTTGGGTTTCGGCTTTCGTTGCGGATTTCTGGGCATGTTGCATATGGAAATCGTGCAGGAACGCCTGGAACGCGAATATGATATGGAGTTGATCACCACCGCGCCCACCGTGGTGTTCGAGGTCCTGAAACACAATGCGGAACTGATCCGGATCGACAATCCGTCCAAGCTGCCGGATGCGGGTGAAATCAAGGAAATTCGCGAACCGATTATCGAAGCCAACATTCTGGTTCCCCAGGAATATCTGGGTGCGGTGATTGGTCTGTGCGTAGAAAAACGCGGCGTCCAGGTCAATATGCAATTCACCGGATCACAGGTCTCGCTGGTCTATGAGCTGCCGTTGAACGAAGTGGTTCTGGATTTCTTCGATCGCTTGAAATCCGCGAGCCGCGGCTACGCTTCATTCGATTATTCCCTGAAACGCTTCGAGCCGGCCGCGTTGGTCAAGCTGGATGTGTTGATCAACGGCGAGCGGGTCGATGCGCTGTCCTTGATCGTGCATCGAGAATTGAGCCAGATTCGCGGGCGCGAATTGGTCGAAAAAATGAAGGGGCTGATTCCGAGACAAATGTACGAGGTTGCGATTCAGGCGGCGATCGGCTCAAAGATCATCGCGCGTTCCACCGTAAAAGCGCTGCGCAAGAACGTAACCGCCAAATGTTATGGCGGGGACATCACCCGTAAAAGAAAACTGCTGGAAAAGCAAAAGGCGGGGAAAAAACGCATGAAGCAGGTTGGAAAGATCGAGATACCGCAGGATGCGTTTCTGGCGGTATTGCAGGTGAACAAGGAATCTTGATTGTATCGGTATTCTAGAAGGGTACGGCATTCCATCCCGTCAGTAACGATAGGATGCGGTTTCTCGGGTTCGGAACGCAATTCGCAACTATTATTGTCAGTACACATCAATAAAATACGACGTTATGGATTATGACTTTTCTTTTTATCTGGTCCTCGGGTCGTTACTGACCGGGGCGGTGTGGGGTGGCTATGCGCTCTATTCCAGAATAAATGGTTTCGAAGTAGCAGAAACCACGCTTCGACCGGAGCCGGTGCTGGTTGAATACGCTCGATCCTTTTTTCCGATCCTGTTCATCGTTCTGATACTAAGATCGTTTTTGGTCGAACCGTTTCGGATTCCTTCCGCTTCGATGATGCCGACACTACTGATCGGAGATTTCATCCTGGTCAACAAGTTCGCATACGGGGTGCGTCTTCCGGTGCTTAACGACAAGATTCTGGAGGTCGGGGAGCCCGAGCGCGGCGATATTGTCGTATTCAGATTTCCGAGGGACCCGAATGTGGACTATATCAAACGGGTCATCGGATTGCCGGGCGACCGCATCTCCTATTACGGGAAGCAGGTGTATTTGAACGGCGTACCGGTGAAAATGACCTCGCTGGGCCGTTATCAGGGAGTCGGTCAAGGGAAGGATATGAGCGGTTCGCTGCACATGGCCGAGGAGCTTCCCGGTGCCGAGCACAGCATATTGGTGATGCCGGGACCCGCCGGGCGCGAAGGGGACTTTTACGTTCCGAAAGGCCATTATTTCGTGATGGGCGATAATCGCGACAACAGCAATGACAGCCGCTATTGGGGTACCGTCCCCGAAGCAAACCTGGTCGGCAAGGCTTTCATGATCTGGATGAACTGGGACTGGGAGAATTCAGGGGTTGGGTTCAATCGTCTTGGCACAATTCTGAAATGATCTATTCTCTAGTTATCGTTGTCTACTCCAGAGGATAGCTAGTATGAACCGGTGTTCCGCGAATCAGAAAGGTCTGACTTTCATTTCTATTTTGGTTATTTTGGCCGTGATCGGATTCTTTGCGTTGCTGATCCTCAAAATCGGACCGATCTATCTGAATCATTTAAAGGTCATGGATACGATGGTCTCGCTGAAGCGCGAAGGAGGCATGGAAACCTACAGCAAGGCCAAGATCCTGGATACGGTGGAGAAACGACTCGACGTCAACATGGTCGAGCACATTCGCACCGAAGATATCAAAATCATGAAGACCCCGACCTATGTCTCGGTTACGATCGATTACGAAGTCATCGAGAACATTTTCGGTAATCTGGATGTGCTGGTTTATTTCACGGAAAATTATGAGGCGGGGACCAAGTGATTCGGGACCCGGAAATTCTCGGCAGGAAGCTCGGCCTGAAATTCATCGATAAGACACTGATGCAAACCGCCCTGACTCACCGCAGCGCGGCATCACCGAATAATGAACGGCTGGAATTTCTCGGGGATTCGATCCTGGGCTTCGTGATCGCGGAATACCTCTACGAAAAGTTTCCGAAAGCGGACGAAGGCGTGTTGAGCCGTTTGAGATCCAACCTGGTCAACCAGAGTTCGCTCGCCGAATTGGCCCGCAACGTCGATCTCGGGGATTTCCTGATTCTGGGTTCCGGGGAAATGAAAAGCGGCGGGTACCGGCGGGATTCGATCCTGTCGGATGCGATCGAAGCACTGATCGGCGCGTTGTATAAAGATCAGGGCTATGAGCGATGCAAGGCCTGGGTACTCGGCCTGTTCGCGAATCGAATCGACGATGTAACGCTGGATAATTGGGAGAAGGATCCCAAAACCAGACTGCAGGAATTGATGCAGTCGAAAGGACTCAAACTGCCGAGTTATACCCTCAAATCCACTTCCGGTCTGCCGCACCAGCAAAGTTTTTCTGTAGAATGCGAAGTGGAACTGCTGGATAAGCCCCAGTTGGGAATCGGTTCCTCACGCAAAAAAGCCGAACAGCAGGCCGCGCAGACCGTTCTCGATCTGTTACTGTGAAAGGACGTCACAGGATGTGCTGAGGCACGCAGCGCATCGTTCGCGATCGATGCGTCTCTGTATAGTGAATAGTCACGAAAATTGATTCTCCATCCTCCATGAGATCGGGTTATATTGCACTGATCGGCCGTCCGAATGTCGGAAAATCGACCCTGCTCAATCATCTGGTCGGCCAGAAGATCAGCATCACCTCGCGTAAGCCTCAGACCACGCGCCATCGTATTCTGGGCATCAAGACTCATGCACAGGGCCAAGCGATTTATGTCGATACCCCGGGGCTGCATGGAGATGAAAAAAGAGCTCTGAATCGATATCTGAACCGCACCGCGAAAAGCAGCCTTTCCGGCGTGGACCTGATTGTATGGGTCACCGATATCCCGAAGTGGCACGGATACGACCCCGTGATTCTCTCGATGCTCGAAACGGTCGATGTCCCGGTGGTCTTCGTGATCAACAAGATCGACCGCGTCGAACGCAAGGAAGAATGTCTCCCGTTCCTGAAGGATGCCGGCGACACCTTCGGGTTCTCATCGATCGTGCCGGTGTCCGCTCTGCGTGGTACCAATCTGGATGTCCTTGAGCGAAATATCCTGGCAGGACTGCCGGAAGGAGACCCGATTTTCCCGGACGATCAGATCAGCGACCGACCCGAGCGTTTTTTTGCGGCCGAAATCATCCGGGAGAAACTGATTCGAAGATTGTCAAAGGAATTACCCT